>CAJCIO010000087.1 GCA_903970465.1 Gammaproteobacteria bacterium | reverse complement strand
GGTCTGTTCCTGCAATTCGTGCTCAAAGGGCTCGGTGGCGTAACAGGCAACAAGGTCGAGGGTTTCCTCGACAAGGGCATTCAAGGTTATCGTGAACGTGAAGACCAAGCTAATTGATCGGCTGCGCCCCATGATGTTGGGCGCGGTGTTACTGAGTGGCGTGGCGCACGCTGATGTCCGACCGCTGGACAGCGTCGCCGCAATTGTCGACAACGACGTCATCATGAAAAGCCAGCTCGATGCACGGGTACATGATGTAGAGCAGACCATCGCCAAACGTGGGGGCGGCATGCCGCCCGCCGATGTGCTGCAACAGCAGGTGCTCGAACGCCTGATCGTCGAGAACCTGCAACTGCAGATCGGCGATCGTTCCGGCATCCGCATCACCGATGAAGAACTCAACCAGGCCATGGAAACCATTGCCCAGCGCAATAACATGAACCTGACGCAGTTCAAGGGCGCCTTGGCTCACGACGGAGTCTCGTTCGAAGACGCCCGTGACCAGGTCCGTCGCGAGATGATCATCAGCCGTGTGCGTCAACGCCGTGTGGCCGAGCGCATCCAGGTCTCCGAGCAGGAAGTGAAGAACTTCCTCGCTTCCGATCTGGGCAAGATGCAGCTGTCCCAGGAATTACACCTGGCCAACATCCTTATCCCCACGCCCGAAAGCGCAAGCTCTGATGCAATCCAGGCTGCCGCCAACCAAGCGAAGGTCGTTTACGACCAATTGAAGAAGGGTGCTGACTTCGCCCAGACCGCCATCGCCAAATCGTCCAGCGACAACGCACTGGAAGGCGGCGACATGGGCTGGCGGAAATCGGCACAGTTGCCACCTCCGTTCGACAGCTTGCTGGCCAAGATGTCGGTGGGCGATATCACCCAGCCGATTCGTACCCCGGGTGGTTTCATCATTCTGAAGGTCCTGGAAGTCCGTGGTGGCGAACAGGCGCAGATGCGTGATGAAGTCCATGTGCGGCATATCCTGATCAAGCCGAGCGAGATCCGCAGCGAAGCGGAAACCCAGCGCCTGATCAATACCGTCGCCGATCGCATCAAGAACGGCGAAGACTTCGCCGCGCTGGCGAAGAGCTTCTCGGAAGACCCGGGTTCTGCGCTCAACGGCGGTGATCTTGGTTGGGTCGACCCGGCGTCGCTAGTTCCTGCTTTCCGTGACGTGATGAACGAGACTGCCCAAGGCGTCGTGTCCAAGCCATTCAAGAGCCAGTACGGCTGGCACATCCTTGAAGTGCTGGGTCGCCGTGCCACCGACGGTACCGAACAGGCTCGCGAGCAGCAGGCTCTTAGTGCCTTGCGCAACCGCAAGTACGATGAAGAACTGCAAACCTGGCTGCGTCAGATCCGCGACGAAGCCTATGTCGAGATCAAGATCCCTGGCGCCGACAAGGCAGCCCAGTGAAACCCGCACGTTTTGCAGTGACACCCGGCGAGCCGGCGGGCATAGGTCCAGACCTGTGCCTGTTGCTCGCCGCGCAACGCCAGCCTCACCCCCTGATCGCCATTACCAGCCACGACCTGCTCTCCGAGCGAGCCGTGCAACTGGGCGTGGCCGTCAACTTGCTGCGGGTCAGCCCCGACGCATTCCCCGAGCAGCCCGCAGACGCAGGCAGCCTGTACGTCTGGGACACGCCACTGGCGGCCCCGGTACGCACCGGACAGCTAGACAAGGCCAACGCCGGCTTCGTCATTGAAACCCTGACCCGTGCCGGTCGCGGCTGCATGAATGGCCTGTTTGCCGGGATGATCACTGCGCCAGTGCACAAAGGCGTGATCAATGACGGCGGCCTTGCCTTCTCTGGCCACACCGAATTCCTCGCCGAGCTGACTCATACCGAGCAAGTGGTAATGATGCTGGCCACTGGCGACCTGCGAGTCGCACTGGTGACCACGCACCTGCCGCTGCGCGAGGTTGCAGGCGCCATCACCACCGAGCGGCTGCAACGCGTCACGCGCATCCTGCACGCCGATCTGAAGCACAAGTTCGGCATCTCGGCGCCGCGCATCCTGGTCTGTGGGCTCAACCCCCATGCCGGTGAAAGCGGGCACTTGGGCCGAGAAGAAATCGACATCATCGAGCCTGCGCTGGAACAACTGCGCAGCGAAGGCATGGACCTGCGAGGTCCCTTGCCTGCCGACACTTTATTTACCCCCAAATATCTGGAGCACTGCGACGCGGTGCTGGCGATGTACCACGACCAGGGCCTGCCCGTACTCAAGTACAAGGGCTTTGGCGCCGCCGTCAACGTGACCCTGGGCTTGCCGATCATCCGCACCTCCGTCGACCACGGCACGGCGCTTGATCTGGCGGGGACTGGACGCGTCGACACTGGCAGCCTGCAGGTTGCCCTGGCCACCGCCTACCAGATGGCCGAGACCCGACTATGACCGAGCAATACCAACACCGGGCGCGCAAGCGCTTCGGCCAGAACTTCCTGCACGACGCTGGCGTGATCGACCGTATCTTGCGTTCCGTGCATGCCCGCCAAGGCGAGCACGTGCTGGAAATTGGTCCAGGCCAGGGCGCATTGACCGAGGGCATCCTCGACAGCGGTGCACAGCTGGACGTGGTCGAAATCGACAAGGACCTGGCGCAGATCCTCACCCAGCAGTTCGCCGAGCGTGACAACTTCAGCCTGCACCAGGGCGATGCGCTGAAATTCGACTTCAATACCCTCGGCGCCGCACCCGGCACCCTGCGGGTGGTCGGCAACCTGCCGTACAACATTTCCACGCCGCTGATCTTTCATCTGTTGCACAACGCGCATTTGATCAAAGACATGCACTTCATGCTGCAGAAGGAAGTGGTCGAGCGTATGGCGGCCGGGCCGGGCGGCGGTGATTGGGGGCGATTGTCGATCATGGTGCAGTACCACTGCCGGGTCGAGCACCTGTTCAACGTCGGCCCCGGCGCCTTCAATCCGCCGCCCAAGGTCGACTCGGCAATCGTGCGCCTGGTGCCCTACGAGACCCTGCCCCACCCGGCCAAGGATCACCGCCTGCTCGAGCGCGTAGTGCGCGAGGCCTTCAATCAGCGCCGCAAGACGCTACGTAACACGCTCAAGGCATTGATGCCCAATGAGGCAATCGAAGCCACTGGCGTGGATGGCAGCCGACGTCCGGAGCAGCTCAGCCTGGAAGAGTTCGTGCGCTTGGCCGACAAGCTGCATGAATTGGGCGATCCAGCCTGATTCTTTTGCGCCAGCCGTCAAGCCCCTTACGGGCAAGCCTTGCTCCCGCAGTGGTGCCCTGCACCTGCAGGAGCAAGGTTGCGCGTTCGGCGGCAAAGAGGCCCGCTGCATCACCGCTACATCTGGCCTACCCCACCCTGATGACCTAGACTGATCGAATCCGCCTCTTTTGGTTTACTCGTTTTTGCTCAAAGGCGCCATTGCATGCCCGACTCCCGCTACCAGATCGACGTCAGCGTAGTAACTCGCTTCCTGGCAGAACAGTCGCAACCCGATCAGCATCGTTATGCGTTCGCCTACACCGTCACCGTGCGCAACAACGGCGAGGTGCCTGCCACCTTGCTGTCCCGACACTGGGTGATCACCGACGGTGACGGCCACGTCGAAGAGGTCCGCGGTGCAGGTGTCGTCGGCCAGCAACCGCGCATCGAAGCCGGCGCCAGCCACACCTACAGCAGCGGCACAGTGATGACCACCAAAGTGGGCAACATGCAGGGCTCCTATCAAATGCAGGCCGAAGACGGCAAACACTTCGATGCCGTCATCGCGCCCTTTCGCCTGGCCGTACCCGGGGCCTTGCACTGATGACGGCATACGCGGTCGGCGACCTGCAAGGCTGTCTGGAACCCCTCAAATGCCTGCTCGAACGCGTGGCCTTCGACCCCGCCCATGACCAACTGTGGCTGGTCGGCGATCTGGTCAACCGCGGCCCCGAGTCACTCGAGACCTTGCGCTACCTGTACGGTATTCGCGAGGCGGTGGTCTGCGTGCTGGGCAATCATGACCTCCACCTGCTGGCTGCGCGCTACAACATCGAGCGTCTGAAAAAGGGCGATACGCTGCGCGAGATCCTCGAAGCACCCGATGCCCCGCAGTTGATCGGCTGGTTGCGCCAGCAAAAGCTGCTGCATTACGACGAGCCACGGGGCGTTGCCATGGTCCATGCCGGCATCCCGCCGCAATGGACCCTCGGCAAGGCGCTGCAATATGCCGCCGAGGTCGAGGCCGTACTCAAGGATGACGATCTGCTGCTGCCGTTTCTGGATGGCATGTACGGCAACGAACCAAACAAGTGGGACAAGGACCTGCACGGCGTCACGCGGCTGCGGGTCATCACCAACTACTTTACGCGGATGCGCTTCTGTACCCGCGAAGGCAAGCTAGACCTCAAGGGCAAGGAAGGCGCCGACAAAGCGCCGCCGGGATACGCCCCGTGGTTCAAGCACAAGGAGCGACGCACCAAGGCGGTGAAGATCATCTTCGGCCACTGGGCGGCGCTTGAAGGCAAGGTCAGCGAACCGAATATCATCGCGCTGGATACCGGCTGCGTCTGGGGCGGAGCCATGACCTTGTACAATATCGACCATGGCACTCGCCATGAATGCAGCTGCGACGAGCACGGCCGCCTGGAGCGGGGCGCCCCGTCCCAGGTTGTCGAAGCGCAGTCGGCACACCGCTAATCATCCCTGTTGAAGGAGCCCGTTGCCATGACCGAATTCAAACGCATCCCGCCCGCCGAGGCTCAATCCCTACGTGAAAAAGGCGCGGTCGTCGTCGACGTACGCGACCCGCAGACCTTCGCCGCCAGCCACATCCCCGAAGCCCTGCACGTGGATAACCACTCCATCGCCGAGTTCATCCGCGCCGCCGATCTGGATGCCCCGGTCGTGGTGGTCTGCTATCACGGCAACTCCAGCCAAAGCGCGGCAGCCTATCTGATCAGCCAGGGCTTTTCCGACGTCTACAGCCTGGATGGCGGCTTTGAATTGTGGCGCGCCACATACCCTGAACAGATTGCAGTCTGAGGGTCGCCTCAAAAAAATTTAATTACCGTCTATCACCCGTGCCACGCGGGCTGCGGCCTGGCTGCCAGTTAGCCAGGCACAACTAATTGCTCATCTCGCCTTGAAGTCTGCCATAACCAACTATCCTTAAGCGCAGGCCATCCAAATCAGGGGAGAGCCGGTACACCGGCGTGCGGGTCATCGGTAGCGACTTAGAGGTGTTCTGGGGGGTAAAGGCAGCCGGATATCGGTTGTGTTCCAGCATCAAACTGACTGATCCGACGTCGGCTCCACGTATCGAGCGAGGTGACGTCATGAGTATTTTTAGCCACTTCCAGCAACGTTTCGAATCCACTCGTCAGGAAGAGCTCTCATTACAGGAGTATCTCGAGCTCTGCAAATCTGACCGCAGCGCCTATGCGTCTGCGCCCGAGCGGATTCTGACTGCTATCGGCGAGCCCGAATTGACCGACACGTCGACCAATTCCAGGCTCTCGCGCATTTTTTCCAACAAGGTGATCCGACGCTATCCAGCGTTCAAGGATTTCCACGGGATGGAGGAATGCATCGACCAGATTGTTTCCTACTTCCGCCACGCAGCCCAAGGGCTGGAGGAAAAGAAACAGATCTTGTATCTGCTGGGACCGGTAGGTGGCGGTAAATCATCGCTGGCCGAAAAGCTCAAGCAACTGATCGAGAAGGAACCGTTCTACGCCATCAAGGGCTCGCCGGTGTTCGAATCGCCCCTGGGGCTGTTCAATGCCACCGAAGACGGCGCCATCCTCGAGGAAGACTTCGGAATCCCTCTACGCTACCTGAACACCATCATGTCGCCCTGGGCCACCAAGCGTCTGCAGGAATTTGGCGGCGATATCAGCCAGTTCCGCGTGGTCAAGCTCTACCCATCGATTCTCAACCAGATTGCCGTCGCCAAGACCGAACCCGGTGATGACAACAACCAGGACATCTCCGCTCTGGTCGGTAAGGTCGATATCCGCAAATTGGAAGAATACCCACAGAACGACGCCGACGCTTACAGCTACTCGGGCGCGCTGTGCCGGGCCAACCAGGGCCTGATGGAATTCGTCGAGATGTTCAAGGCGCCCATCAAGGTCTTGCACCCACTGCTGACCGCCACTCAGGAAGGTAACTACAACAGTACCGAAGGCCTGGGCGCTATCCCCTATTCCGGGATCCTACTGGCCCACTCCAATGAATCGGAATGGCACAGTTTTCGTAACAACAAGAACAACGAAGCCTTCATCGATCGGATCTATATCGTCAAAGTCCCCTACTGCCTGCGGGTCAGCGACGAAATCAAGATCTACGACAAGCTCCTGTTCAACAGCTCGCTCGCCAAGGCCCATTGCGCGCCAGACACACTGAAAATGCTCGCCCAGTTCACGACTTTGTCTCGCCTCAAGGAGCCTGAAAACTCCAACATCTACTCCAAGATGAGGGTGTATGACGGCGAAAACCTCAAGGATACCGATCCCAAGGCCAAGTCGATCCAGGAATACCGGGACAGTGCCGGCGTAGACGAAGGCATGAACGGCCTGTCGACCCGTTTCGCTTTCAAGATCCTGTCCAAGGTCTTCAACTTCGACCCGCACGAAATCGCCGCCAACCCGGTGCATCTGCTCTACGTGCTGGAACAGCAGATCGAGCAGGAACAATTCCCTGCCGAGGTGCGCGAGCGCTATCTGCGCTATCTCAAGGAGTACCTGGCACCGCGCTATATCGAGTTCATCGGCAAGGAGATACAGACCGCCTATCTCGAATCCTATAGTGAGTACGGCCAGAACATCTTCGATCGCTATGTGCTGTATGCCGACTTCTGGATTCAGGATCAGGAATACCGTGATCCCGAAACCGGGGAAATCCTCAACCGCGTCGCGCTCAACGAGGAACTGGAAAAAATCGAGAAACCCGCCGGGATCAGTAATCCGAAGGATTTCCGCAACGAAATCGTCAACTTCGTACTACGTGCCCGCGCCAACAACAACGGCAAGAATCCAACCTGGCTCAGCTACGAGAAGCTGCGGGTGGTGATCGAGAAGAAAATGTTCTCCAACACCGAGGACCTGCTGCCGGTCATCAGCTTCAACGCCAAAGCCAGCAAAGAGGATCAGCTCAAACACAACGACTTCGTCACACGCATGGTCGAACGCGGATACACCGACAAACAGGTACGACTGCTGTCCGAGTGGTACCTGCGGGTCAGAAAGTCTCAGTGAGGCAGCTATAAGCTTCAAGTGCCAAGCTGCAAGTTGACGGCAAACGGCGCATGACCTGCGCCGGATGCTGCGGCGTGCTGTCTGGCTTGCAGCTTGGAGCTTGGAGCTAACCGCTTGCAGCTGCCCGGAGGGCCCCTTATGAGCTATGTGATCGACCGACGTCTGAACGGCAAGAACAAGAGCACGGTGAATCGTCAGCGCTTTTTGCGGCGCTACCGTGATCACATCAAGAAAGCGGTCGAAGAGGCCGTGGGTCGGCGTTCCATTACCGATATGGAGCACGGCGAACAGATCAGCATCCCCGGCCGCGACATCGACGAGCCGGTGCTTCACCATGGTCGTGGCGGCAAACAGACCGTGGTTCATCCCGGCAACAAGGAATTCACCGCGGGCGAGCATATAGCCCGGCCTCAAGGTGGCGGCGGTGGTAAGGGCGCAGGCAAGGCCGGCAACTCCGGCGACGGCATGGACGAGTTCACCTTCCAGATCACTCAGGAAGAATTTCTCGAGTTCATGTTCGAAGACCTCGAACTGCCGAACCTGGTCAAGCGCAACCTTACCGGCACAGACACCTTCAAGACGGTACGTGCGGGTGTCGCCAACGAAGGCAACCCGTCACGCATCAACATCATCCGTACCCTGCGCTCGGCACATGCGCGACGCATCGCTCTGTCCGGCAGCAGCCGCGCCAAGCTCCGGGAAGCCAAAGCCGAACTCGAACGCCTCAAGCGCGAAGAACCGGACAACTTCGGCGATATTCAGGAAATAGAGATAGAAATCGAGAAACTCAGTGCGCGCATTCACCGTGTGCCTTTCCTCGACACCTTCGACCTCAAGTACAACCTGCTGGTCAAGCATCCCAACCCCAGCTCCAAGGCCGTGATGTTCTGTCTGATGGACGTATCGGGCTCCATGACCCAGGCCACCAAGGACATCGCCAAGCGCTTTTTCATCCTGCTGTACCTGTTCCTCAAGCGAAACTACGACAAGATCGAGGTGGTGTTCATCCGCCATCACACCAGCGCCCGAGAAGTCGACGAAGAGGAGTTTTTCTATTCCCGGGAAACCGGTGGCACCATCGTCTCCAGCGCCCTCAAGCTGATGCAGGAGATCATGGCCGCCCGTTACCCCACCAGCGAATGGAACATCTACGCGGCCCAGGCCTCGGACGGTGACAACTGGAACGATGACTCGCCGATCTGCCGCGAAATCCTCACCAAGCAGATCATGCCGTTCGTCCAGTACTACACCTATGTCGAGATCACACCGCGCGAACATCAGGCTCTGTGGTATGAATATGAACGCATCAGCGAAAGCTTTGCCGATACGTTCGCCCAGCAACAGCTGGTGACGGCCGGTGATATCTATCCGGTCTTTCGTGAACTCTTCCAGCGCAGGTTAGTGACATGACCGCTAGAGAGCAGAAACGCCAACCCCTCTCCACCGGCTCGGAATGGACGTTCGAGCTGATCCAGGCCTACGACCGGGAAATCGGTCGTATCGCCGAGCGCTATGCGCTGGACACCTACCCTAACCAGATCGAAGTGATCACCGCAGAGCAGATGATGGATGCCTATGCGTCCGTCGGCATGCCACTGGGCTATCACCACTGGTCCTACGGCAAACACTTCCTCAGTACCGAAAAGTCCTACACCCGCGGGCAGATGGGGCTGGCGTACGAGATCGTGATCAACTCCGACCCGTGCATTGCCTACCTGATGGAAGAGAACACCATCTGCATGCAGGCGCTAGTCGTGGCCCATGCCTGCTATGGACACAACAGCTTCTTCAAGGGCAATTACCTGTTCCGCACCTGGACCGACGCCAGTTCGATCATCGATTACCTGGTGTTCGCCAAGCAGTACATCATGCAATGCGAGGAGCGCCACGGCATCGATGCGGTCGAGGACCTGCTCGATTCCTGCCACGCGCTGATGAACTATGGCGTCGATCGCTACAAGCGCCCTTACCCGATTTCCGCCGAGGAAGAACGTCGGCGGCAGAAGGACCGCGAGGAGCACCTGCAGCGTCAGATCAATGATCTGTGGCGCACTATCCCGAAAAGCGCTGACAAGAATCGTGAAGAGGACAACGCGCGCTTCCCCTCGGAACCTCAGGAAAACATTCTCTATTTCATCGAGAAGCACGCGCCTTTGCTGGAGCCCTGGCAGCGGGAAATCGTGCGGATCGTGCGCAAGATCGCGCAGTACTTCTACCCGCAGCGCCAGACTCAGGTGATGAACGAGGGCTGGGCGACGTTCTGGCACTACACCCTGATGAACGACCTGTACGACGAAGGCCTGGTCACCGACGGCTTCATGATGGAATTCCTGACGTCCCACACCAGCGTGGTGTTCCAACCCAGCTTCGACAGCCCTTACTACAGCGGCATCAACCCCTACGCCCTAGGGTTCGCCATGTACCGCGACATCCGCCGCATGTGTGAGAACCCGGACGACGAAGACCGCAAGTGGTTCCCGGAGATCGCTGGCAGCGATTGGTTATCGACCATCAAGTTCGCCATGACCAGCTTCAAGGACGAGAGCTTCATCCTCCAGTATCTGTCGCCCAAGGTGATTCGCGACCTGAAATTGTTCAGCATCATGGACGACGATCAGCGCGACGACTTGCTGGTACCGGCCATCCATGACGATGCCGGCTATCAGACCATTCGCGAAACCCTTGCCGCGCAATACAACCTCGGCAATCGTGAGCCCAACGTGCAGATCTACAGCATCGACCGCCGCGGCGATCGTTCGCTAACCCTGCGCCATCAACAACACAACCGCAAACCGCTGGGAGAGTCCACGGACGAAGTCCTCAAGCATCTGCATCGACTGTGGGGCTTCGACATCAAGCTGGAAACCCTGCAGGGCGACCAGATCATGAAAACCCACCACGTACCGCCGCGGCACGAACATGCCGAAGGCGACTACGGACGCCTGGACCTCGCCGTGGTTCATCTCTGACCCATCAAGGCACACAAGCCTCCCTCGGCGCCCCACAGCAGGTATCCTGTGGGCGCAGACGGAGGCTTTTTCATGCAGATCTACAAAGTGGGTGGCGCGGTTCGGGATCGCCTTCTCGGACGAGACGTCACTGATATCGATTACGTGGTCGTGGGCGCCAGCGCCGAACAGATGTTGGGCTTGGGATTTCGACCGGTAGGTGCTGATTTTCCGGTGTTCCTGCACCCCGAGACGGGCGAGGAATATGCGCTGGCACGCACCGAGCGCAAGAGCGGCCAGGGTTATGGCGGTTTTACCTTCTATGCCAACCCGGACGTGACGCTAGAGCAGGATCTGATCCGCCGCGACCTGACCATCAACGCCATGGCCGAGGATGATCATGGGCAATTGACTGATCCCTACGGCGGACAGTCAGATTTGAAAAATCGGATCTTGCGCCACGTTTCCTCGGCGTTCGCCGAAGATCCCTTGCGCGTGCTGCGCGTCGCACGCTTAGCCGCGCGCTATGCATCTTTGGGATTCAGTGTCGCGGAGGAAACCTTGGCCTTGATGCGCCAACTCAGTGATTCAGGCGAATTGACGGCGCTGACGGCTGAACGTAGCTGGAAGGAAATCTCCCGCGCGCTCATGGAAGATCAGCCTCAGGTGTTCATTGAGGTTCTGCGCGCATGCGGCGCCTTGGGCCGGCTGATGCCTGAGGTCGATGCACTGTTTGCCGCCCCGCAATCCTCTCAGGAGATTGCTGCTGGCGCGCATACCTTGACCACTCTGCAACTGGCGGCGCAGCGCGACCAGCCATTGACCGTACGCTGGGCCTGCCTGTTGCAGCATCTGACGGTAAAGCAGATCAAGGCAGTCAGTGAACGCTTCAAGGTGCCGCGCGATTGCCTGGAATTGGCGGTGCTGGTTGCCCAATACCATCAACAAGGCCATCAGGCTTTGGAGATCGAGCCTGCGGCGTTGCTGGCGCTACTGCAGAGCTTCGACGTTTACCGTCGCCCACAACGCTTCGAAGAATTCGTGGTAGTCGGCGAGATTGGCGCAAAGGCGCGCGCGCAGGAGAGCTATCCACAGGCGCCGTACTTGCGCGGCGCTGCCGAGGCCGCACGTTCAGTGGCAGTGCAGCCATTGGTTGCTCAAGGTTTTACGGGCCAGGCGCTGGGCGAAGCGATCAAACGCGAGCGGCTTCGGGCTTTGACTGCCTACCAGAGCCACTCCATTTCAACCTGAATCATCATTCGAAAGACACCCCTGTGGTGAGGGGCTTGCAGATATCACGGGGTGAGCTGCTGATCACCCCAGGTGAACGGCACAGGCGCCAACACCTGATCGATCTGTGCATCGCACCACAGCTCGGCAAATGAGCGCAGCACCCCAGGATGCTGTACATCAGGCGCCAACAGCGCCAGCGGCCACAGCACAAACGCGTTCTTGAGGATTTCCGCACGCGGCAGAATCAAGCCATCGAAATTACCCACCTGCTGGCCATACAGCAGCACGTCGATATCCAAGGGCAGGCCCTTGCGATCCGGCGCGTAGCGGCCATTATCGGCTTCGATGAACTTGAGACGCCGGTCCAGCTCCATCAGCGGCAAGTCGGTCAGACCGGTCACCACCAGATTGAAGAACGGACCGCTCTTGATACCTACCGCCGCACTCTCGAACACTGGCGAACACTGCATGCCCTGGACGAACAGCGCCAGCGCATCAAGGCCCGCACACAGGTGCGACTCGCGCTCGATATTGCTACCGAGGCCGAGGTAGATTCGGGTCAGAGGCATCCGCGCTCGATCTCCACGCCCACGCCCTTGGCGGCCGCAACGGCACCCGGCTTGGTGAGTTTGAGGTGCACCCAGGGAATCTGGAATTCGCTCATGAGCACTTCGGCCAGGCGCTCGGCGAAGGTTTCCACCAATTCGAAGCGTGCAACTTCGGCGAACGCCTGAATACGCGCCGACACGCTGGCGTAGTCCAGGGCCAGGCTCAGATCGTCACCTGCCGCGGCCGGACGATTATCCCAGGCGAAGCGCAGGTCCAGACGCAGGCATTGGCGAATGTCCCGCTCCCAGTCGTAGGCACCGATCACGGTGTCGACTTCCAGCCCCTCGA
The DNA here is from genome assembly GCA_903970465.1 of Gammaproteobacteria bacterium. Classification (GTDB taxonomy): domain Bacteria; phylum Pseudomonadota; class Gammaproteobacteria; order Pseudomonadales; family Pseudomonadaceae; genus Aquipseudomonas. The sequence continues at coordinate 9,872 of CAJCIO010000087.1, read as the reverse complement.
TAAACACTCTGTCCAAGCACTTTTCTCCACTGCACGACAAGGGCGCGATGCGCCGCTAGAATCAGGACGTCCTCGCCCGGAATAGTTCGCATGTTTTGGTTACTGGCGTCACTCGCCTACCTGCTGGGTTCGCTGTCCTTCGCCATCCTCATCAGCCGCGGCACCGGCCTGCCGGACCCGCGCACGAGCGGCTCGGGCAACGCGGGTGCCAGCAACATGCTGCGCCTGGCAGGGCGCAAGCTTGCCATCCTGACCCTGCTCGGCGACCTTTGCAAAGGCCTGCTGCCGGTGCTGGTCGCCCTGGCTGTCGGCCTTGGCCTGCAACAGCAGGCCTGGATCGGGCTGTGCGCGGTACTGGGCCATCTGTTCCCGCTGTACTTCCGCTTCAAGGGTGGCAAGGGTGTCGCCACCGCTGCCGGCGTATTGCTGGGGCTGTATGTGCCCGCCGCATTGCTGGCGGTGGTCGCGTGGGCAGTGGTCTTCGCCCTCACCCGCACCAGTTCGCTCGCCTCCTTGATCGCCACGCCACTGACCTTGCCCCTGCTGGCCTGGCAAGCACCCCAGGCATTGCTGCCGATGTGTTTGCTGACGCTGCTGATCGTGTGGCGTCACCGCGGCAATCTACGCGACCTGCTGGCAGGACGCGAACGGCATTTCTGATCCGCTGCGATGAAATCCGCTCATGCTGTACCGGCCTTTTCGCGGGAATCCCACAGCCATATACCTGTGGGAGCAAAGCGTACCTGCGAAAGAGCCTTCAAGGCCTACACAACCGTCGGAACGGTCAACTGCTCCATAGGCCAGCGAGCCTGCACGTTGATGGCCAGATCATTACGCTGCCCGGCCATCAGCCGCTGACACCCCGCGTAAGCGATCATCGCGCCGTTATCGGTGCAGAACTGCGGCCGCGCATAGAACACATGACCGTTGATGTCGCCGAGCATTTTCTCCAGCGACTCACGCAGCGCCCGATTGGCACTGACGCCGCCCGCGATCACCAGACGCTTGAGGTGAGTCTGCTTCAGGGCACGCTTGCACTTGATGGTCAGAGTCTCCACCACCGCCTGCTGGAAGGCCAGCGCGATGTCGCAACGGGTTTGCTCACCGTCGTCCCCAGCGCTCTGGCACTGCTGCCAAGTGTTCAGCGCAGAGGTTTTCAGGCCACTGAAGCTGAACGCCAGCCCCGGACGGTCGGTCATCGGCCGCGGGAAGGCAAAGCGTCCAGCAACGCCCTGCTCCGCCAGCTTGGCGATCTCCGGCCCCCCCGGATAATTGAGACCCATCATCTTGGCGGTCTTGTCGAATGCTTCGCCGGCCGCATCGTCGAGAGTCTCGCCCAGCAGCTCGTACTGACCGATACCATCGACCCTCACCAACTGCGTATGGCCGCCCGACACCAACAAAGCGACGAACGGAAATTCCGGCGGCTGTTCTTCAAGCATCGGGGCCAGCAAGTGGCCTTCCATGTGGTGCACGCCCAATGCCGGCACGTCCCAGGCCAACGCCAACGCCTGCGCGCAGGCGGCACCTACCAGCAACGCCCCCACCAGGCCGGGGCCGGCGGTATAGGCGATGGCATCGATATCGGTCGGCGCGCGCTCGGCCTGGGCCAGCACCTCACGGATCAAAGGCAGCATGCGCTTGACGTGATCGCGCGAGGCAAGCTCGGGTACAACACCGCCATAGGCGCGGTGCAGGTCGATCTGACTGAACAGCGCATCGCCCAGCAAACCTAGTTCGCTGTCGTATAAAGCGACGCCGGTTTCGTCGCAGGAGGTTTCCAATCCCAGTACTAACATGGGTTCTCGCCTTGTTGAGGCTGGCTTCAAAGGCGCGCATGATAGTCGCCGCTCAGCGCCCCGACCAGCGGTTTTCGATCAGAGGCTTTGCATTCCTGTCGTCATAGGGTTAACATCCGCAACCCTTAAAAACCGACGTATCCCAAGCGCGATTTTCCGCAGGAGTACGCCGACCCCGGTAATGAAAGAAGGTAGCTCTGGATGCCAGCCGTCAAAGTAAAAGAGAACGAACCCTTCGACGTAGCTCTGCGTCGTTTCAAGCGCTCCTGCGAAAAAGCCGGTGTACTGGCTGAAGTTCGTAGCCGCGAATTTTACGAGAAGCCAACTTCCGAGCGTAAGCGCAAGGCAGCAGCCGCTGTCAAACGCCACGCGAAGAAAGTTCAGCGCGAACAGCGCCGCGCCGTTCGTCTGTACTAATACACAGACGTTCGCTGCAAGCTTCTGCCTCGCCCGGCTAACCGCCGGGCTGCCGGCAGTGGTGGCTTTACGCAGTTGCTACACCGTTGGTGCTACACCGCAATACCACTCCTGACTCAGGTCAAGAGCGGCTGCCTAAAACGTCAGAACTGGCCTTATACGCCAGCTGTGCACGTCACCCTGACGAGCCTTGCAAGGCTGCAGACGAGCACACCCTTCCGCACTATTCTTCCCTGCTTCGATGCCCTGTGGCACTGTCGAAGTTGTAAGTGTTGCCGATACAAAATCAGTACCGCAAAGGCACCCCTGATCGGCGCTCAGTAGATACACTCCTGCAGTGTTTCCCTGTTTGATGACGAGAACCCCATGGCCGGGCTGATACCCCAGAGCTTCATTGACGACCTGCTGAACCGCACCGACATCGTCGACGTGGTGAGTTCGCGCGTGTCGCTCAAAAAGGCCGGCAAGAACTACTCGGCATGCTGCCCGTTCCACAAGGAAAAGACCCCATCGTTCACAGTCAGCCCCGACAAGCAGTTCTATTACTGCTTCGGTTGCGGCGCTGGCGGTAACGCCTTGGGTTTTCTCATGGACCACGACAACCTGGACTTCCCCCAGGCCATCGAGGACCTGGCCAAGTCCGCCGGCATGGAAGTGCCCCGCGAAGAAGGCGGCCGCCAGAACAAACCGCGCCAGCCCACCGACTCGCCGCTCTATCCGCTACTGACCGCTGCCGCCGACTTTTTCCGTCAGGCGCTCAAGACTCATCCATCGCGGCGGGCTGCGGTCGATTACCTCAAGGGCCGGGGCCTGTCCGGCGAAATCGCCCGCGACTTCGGCCTGGGCTTCGCGCCGCCAGGCTGGGACAACCTGCTCAAGCACATGGGCACCGACACACTCGGGCAAAAGGCGATGATCGATGCCGGCCTGCTGATCGAGAACGCCGAAACCGGCAAGCGCTACGACCGTTTCCGCGACCGTGTGATGTTCCCGATCCGCGACAGCCGCGGGCGCATCATCGCTTTTGGCGGCCGAGTCCTGGGCGACGACAAACCCAAGTACCTGAACTCCCCCGAGACCCCGGTGTTCCACAAGGGCCAAGAGCTGTACGGACTGTTCGAGGCGCGCAAGAACAACCGCAACCTCGACGAGATCATCGTGGTCGAGGGCTACATGGACGTCATCGCCCTGGCCCAGCAAGGCCTGCGCAACGCCGTCGCCACCCTGGGTACCGCCACCAGCGAAGAGCACCTCAAGCGCCTGTTTCGGGTAGTCCCCAGCGTGCTGTTCTGCTTTGACGGCGACCAGGCGGGCCGCAAGGCCGCGTGGCGCGCCCTGGAGGCCGCCCTGCCCTGCCTGCAGGACGGCAGGCGCGCACGCTTTTTGTTCCTGCCTGAAGGCGAGGACCCGGACAGCCTGGTCCGCGCCGAAGGCACCGATGCCTTCCAGGCGCGTATTCACCAGATGGCCCAGCCGCTGGCCGACTACTTCTTCCAGCAACTGACCGAAGAGGCCGACCCGCGCTCACTTGAAGGCAAGGCGCACATGGTGACCCTTGCCGCGCCGCTGATCGACAAGGTGCCCGGCAACAATCTGCGCGCCTTGATGCGCAACCGCCTGACCGAAATTACCGGCCTCAGCGGCGAAGCCATGAACCAGATGGCCCGCAGCACGCCGCCGCCAACCCAGGCAGCACCCGAATACGACCCCGGCATCAACTACGATCAGATGCCCGATCACAGCGCCGATTACAGCCAGCATGATTACGGGGACTTTCAGCAGAGCCACCCAGGTGACGCCTACGCCCAGCCCCAGCAGCCGCCACAACAGGCGTGGACACCCAAGCAGGGCGGGCAGAAAAAGTGGCAGGACAAACCTTGGGACAAAAAAGGCAAGCCGTGGGATCGCAAGGGCAAGGGCCAGGATTTCGAGCCACGTGCCCCGCGCGTGCCGACCAGCGTCGAACCACCGACACTGAGTGCATTGCGGACTTTGCTGCACCATCCCCATCTGGCGGAAAAAGTTGAAGATGTCAGTCACTTTGCCGATGAAGGGCATGTCTATACCCAATTGCTGGTCGCCCTGCTGGGCGCCCTGCAAAAGAATCCTGGGCTACGCTCATTACAGCTGATCGCCCGCTGGCACGGTACCGATCAAGGCCGCTTGCTGCAGGCTTTGGCAGAAAAGGAGTGGCTGATCGATGCCGATAACCTTGAACAACAGTTTTTCGACACCATTACTAGTTTATCCGCCCGCCAACGCGAGCGAACCTTGGAGCATTTGCTCCGCAAAGCACGGCAGGAAGAGCTCAGCGCGGACGAGAAAAATCAGCTGCGCGAGCTTTTAAGTCGCAATCTTTACGCTCAAACCCCGACCTCAACTGGCGCGTGAGGTCACAGCTCGGGTATAATCCTCGGCTTGTTTTTTGCCCGCCAAGACCTTCAGTGGATAGGGTGTTATGTCCGGAAAAGCGCAACAGCAGTCTCGCATCAAAGAGTTGATCACCCGCGGTCGTGAGCAGGGCTACCTGACTTACGCGGAGGTCAACGACCACCTGCCTGAGGATATTTCAGATCCCGAGCAGGTGGAAGACATCATCCGCATGATCAACGACATGGGGATCAACGTATTCGAGAGTGCTCCGGATGCGGATGCCCTTTTGTTGGCCGAAGCCGATACCGATGAAGCTGCAGCCGAAGAAGCTGCCGCTGCGTTGGCGGCTGTGGAAACCGACATTGGCCGCACCACGGACCCAGTGCGCATGTACATGCGTGAAATGGGTACTGTCGAGCTGCTCACTCGCGAAGGCGAGATCGAAATCGCCAAGCGTATCGAAGAGGGTATCCGTGAAGTCATGGGTGCGATTTCGCACTTTCCTGGCACGGTTGATCACATCCTCAGCGAATATGATCGCGTCACGACGGAAGGCGGTCGCCTGTCCGACGTACTGAGCGGCTACATCGATCCCGACGACGGCATTGCGCCGCCGGCCGAGGTGCCACCGCCTGTCGAGAAAACCGACAAGGCGGCGGACGCCAAGGACGACGACGAAGAAGAAACCGCTGAAGCCAGCACCGATGACGAGGAAGAGACCGAAAGCGGTCCCGACCCAATCATCGCGGCCCAGCGTTTCGGTGCCGTCCAGGACCAACTCGCGGTCACGCTCAAAGCCCTGAAAAAGCACGGTCGTCACAGCAAGCAAGGCGTCGACGAAATGCTCGTCCTGGCCGAGCTGTTCATGCCGATCAAGCTGGTGCCCAAGCAGTTCGAAGGCTTGGTGGAGCGCGTCCGTGGCGCACTCGACCGCTTGCGTCAGCAAGAGCGCGCCATCATGCAGTTGTGCGTGCGTGATGCCCGCATGCCGCGTGCCGATTTCCTGCGCCAGTTCCCGGGCAACGAAATCGAGCAGAGCTGGAGCGATGCCCTGGCCAAAGGCAAGAGCAAATATGCCGAAGCCATTGGTCGCGTGCAGGACGACATCGTCAAGTGCCAGAAGAAACTGGTCGCGCTCGAAGCCGAAACCGGTTTGACCGTCGCAGAAATCAAGGACATCAACCGTCGCATGTCGATCGGTGAGGCCAAGGCCCGCCGCGCGAAGAAAGAGATGGTCGAAGCCAACCTGCGTCTGGTGATCTCGATCGCCAAGAAGTACACCAACCGTGGCCTGCAATTCCTCGATCTGATCCAGGAAGGCAACATCGGCTTGATGAAAGCGGTAGACAAGTTCGAATACCGTCGCGGGTACAAGTTCTCGACGTACGCCACCTGGTGGATCCGTCAGGCCATTACCCGTTCGATCGCCGACCAGGCGCGCACCATCCGTATTCCGGTGCACATGATCGAGACGATCAACAAGCTCAACCGTATTTCCCGGCAGATGTTGCAGGAAATGGGTCGTGAACCGACGCCGGAAGAGCTGGGCGAGCGCATGGAGATGCCTGAGGACAAGATCCGCAAGGTGCTCAAGATCGCCAAAGAGCCGATCTCCATGGAAACGCCGATCGGTGACGATGAAGACTCCCACCTGGGTGACTTCATCGAAGACTCCACCATGCAGTCGCCGATCGACGTCGCAACGGTTGAAAGCCTCAAGGAAGCCACGCGTGAAGTCCTCTCCGGGCTGACCGCGCGGGAAGCCAAGGTGCTGCGCATGCGCTTCGGCATCGACATGAATACCGACCACACCCTCGAGGAAGTCGGCAAGCAGTTCGATGTTACCCGTGAGCGTATCCGTCAGATCGAGGCCAAGGCCTTGCGCAAACTGCGTCACCCGACCCGTAGCGAGCATCTGCGCTCGTTCCTCGACGAGTGATTCAGGCCTGCGCCTGACGCACCGCTGATGCACAAGCAACCCCCAGCCCGCCTGGGGGTTTTGCTTTTTGAACGATTAGCTCTTCTCCCCCGCTTCCCGTAGCGCCCTTCGCCCGTCTACACTCCAGTCTTTGTGCGCGAGTGAAAAGAGGCCGCTATGCCAAGACTATCGGCCCTTGTCGTGCTCCTTCTGTTCTCAGAATGGGCAACGGCTGAAGCCATGACCGACGCTAATTCGCCGGACCCAATTGTGCACGCCGATCATCTATGGTCCGACCTGATGCTGTATGGCCTGCCGGCAATCCTCGTCTTGATGGCCGTCGCCGCCGTACTGATGCGCATCAACCGTCGCCTGAGTTCGGAAATCGCCCGCCGCGTGGCGCTCGAGCAAGAGCTGCGCACCAGTGAATACCACTACCGCGGCCTGGTCGAAAGCCAATCAGCCATCGCCTGGGAAGCCAACACGCAGGACTACAGCTACAGCTACGTCTCCCCCCACGCCGAGGACCTGCTGGGTTATCCGCTGGCACACTGGCGCAAACCGGGTTTCTGGCGCAGCGTGCTGCACCCGGTGGACGCCCTCTGGGCCCAGGCCTACTGCGATGCCGAGACGGCCGCTGGCCGCGATCACAGCCTCGATTATCGGGTCATCGCCGCCGATGGCCGCAGCGTCTGGGTGCGGGACATCGTCAGCCTGATCGATCAGGGCGACAAGACCATCATGCGCGGCCTGATGATCGACATCACCGAAACCAAAAAGACCGAAGAGGCGCTGCGCCTGTCCGAGCAGAAATTCGCTTCGGTGTTCCAGCAGTGCCCGGACATCCTGGTGATCGCGCGCCTGAGCGACGGCTGCCTGCTGGAGGTTAACTCCGCATTTGAAACGCAGATGGGCCTCAAGGCCTGCGACGTGATCGGCAAGACCGCCACCAAAATGGATATCTGGGGCATCGAAGGCGTGGGCGCCGGGCTGCTGGAGCGGGTCAAGAGCAGCCGCATCCGCAACCTCGAGATGCCTTTCAAGCGCAGCAACGGACAGATTTTTACCGGACTGATGTCGGCCGAGCCCTTTGATCTCGACACCACGCCCGCGCTGGTTGTCGTCGTTCGCGACATCAGCCCGCTGAAGGAAACCCAGCAGCGCCTGCAGATATCCGAAGAGAAATTCGCCAAGGCCTTTCACGCCTCCCCCGATGGCCTGCTGCTGACTCGCCAGGTCGACGGCATGATGCTGGAGGTCAACGAAGGCTTCAGTCGCCTGACCGGCTACCCGCTCTATGAAGTGGTGGATCGCTCGACACTGGACCTGGGCATCTGGGTCGACCTCAAGGACCGCAACCGCATGCTGGAGATTCTCCACCGCGAGGGGCTGGTCAAGGATTTCCCCTGCCTGATCCGTCGCGCCGATGGCGAAATTCGACTCTGCGAGCTGGGCGCCAGCCCAATGCAGTTCGGTGGCGATGCCTGCATGCTGATCATGGCGCGGGACATTACCGAGCGGCACCTCATGCAGGAAAAGCTCCTGCTGGCCGCCACGGTGTTCGAGAGCACCGCGGAAGGCGTATTGATCACCGACACCCGCCAGCGCATCAGCGCAGTCAACCGCGCCTTTAGTGAAATCACCGGTTACAGCGAGATCGAAGCCCTGGGGCAAACCCCGCGCCTGCTGGCCTCGGGGCGCCACGACCACGCCTTTTTCATCGACATGTGGCATCAACTCGCCGCCCATGGCCATTGGCAGGGAGAAATCTACAACCGCCGCAAAAACGGCGAAGCCTACCCGAGCTGGCTGACCATCAGCTCGGTGCGCAACAACGAAGACGTCATCACCCATTTCGTCGCCGTATTCGCCGACATCTCGAGCCTCAAAGAGGCCGAAGCGCGCCTCGACTATCAAGCCCACCACGACCCCCTGACCGGCCTGCCCAATCGCACCCTGTTTGAAAGTCGTCTGCAGGCCTCGCTCAACAGCCACACGGGCGAAGCCGGCCAGGGTGCGGTGCTGTTTCTCGACCTCGACCGCTTCAAGCACATCAACGACAGCCTTGGCCACCCGGTCGGCGACTTGCTGCTCAAGGGCATCGCCACTCGCTTGCGCGAGCAAGTGCGCGATATCGACACCGTGGCGCGCCTGGGCGGCGACGAGTTCATCATCCTCTTGCCGGGACTGCAAACCAGCAGCGACGCCGAAATCATCGCCAACAAAGTACTCGCCTGTTTCGCCGCGCCGTTCCAGGCCGGCGAGCACGAGTTCTTCACCAGCGCCAGTATCGGCGCCAGCCTGTACCCTCAGGACGGCGCCGATGTCGCCACCCTGGTGAAGAACGCCGACGCCGCCATGTACCGCTCCAAGGCCAAGGGCCGCAACCGCGTCGAATCCTACACCCGCGACCTCACCACCCAGGCCAGCGCCCGGGTCGCCTTGGAACACGAACTGCGCCGCGCCATCGAACGCAACGAACTAAGCCTGTCCTACCAACCCAAGTTCAGCCTCAAGACCCAGCGCCTGGTCGGCGCCGAGGCCTTGATCCGCTGGACTCACCCGACCTTCGGCGAGGTAGCCCCCGAACGCTTTATCGCCCTGGCCGAAGAAAACGGCATGATCCTGCCCTTGGGCGAATGGGTGCTCGAACACGCCTGCCAGCAGATGCAGGCCTGGCAGCAGCAATACCACGCCTTCGGCCCACTGTCGGTCAACCTGGCCGGCGCCCAACTGCGCCAGCCCGACCTGTTCGCACGCATCCAGCGCCTGCTCGAAGACCACCACCTGCAGCCCGATTGCCTGCAACTGGAAATCACCGAAAACTTCATCATGAGCCAGGCTGAAGAAGCCCTGCTGGTGCTGCATCAACTCAAAAGCCTGGGCATACAACTGGCCATCGACGACTTCGGCACCGGCTATTCGTCCCTGAGCTACCTCAAGCGGCTGCCACTGCACACCCTCAAGATCGACCAGTCCTTCATCCGCGGCCTGCCCGACGATCCCCACGACGCCGCCATCGTGCGCGCCATCATCGCCCTGGGTCGGAGCATGCAACTGACGGTGATCGCCGAGGGTGTGGAGAACCAGGATCAACAGCAATTCCTGGCCCGCGAAGGCTGCGAACAGATCCAGGGTTATATCGTCAGCCTGCCGCTGTCGGCCGAAGAATTCGCCGCCACCTTCCTGCGATCGCTGGTTTCGGACTTTTCGGATAGCGCAGTCGGCAAACCATCGTTATAATCCGCGACCTACTGGGGGCCTATAGCTCAGTTGGTTAGAGCAGGGGACTCATAATCCCTTGGTCGTAGGTTCGAGTCCTACTGGGCCCACCACTTTCAAAGCCGCGCACTGCGCGGCTTTCG
>CAJCIO010000086.1 GCA_903970465.1 Gammaproteobacteria bacterium | reverse complement strand
GATGACGACCAGCTTGGTGCAGCCCCTTCGTGGGGTGCGCGACCCTTCCCTAAAGGGGATCGCGGCGAGGGCTTCGTGACGCTTGCCAGCGGCAAGCCCGAGGACGACGTGAGCCTGCGCATTCGCGCGGATGCACGATTGGTCGCGGCGACGCTGAAGAAGGGAGAAACAGCTGAGTACGTGCTGGAAAACGGCCGCAAGGCCTATCTGGTTCCGGCAACTGGATCTATTGAAATCAATGGGTTACAGGCTAAAGCTCGAGACGGTATCGCGATTGATAACGAACCCGTGCTGCTGGTGAACGCGCTGGAAGACAGCGAGATAGTGCTGGTCGATGTGGCGTGATACAGCACTTTAACTTTTAGTGATTCATTCTTTGAATTCAGGAAGTTAAAAACCTATCGCCCTGGCAGGTCTGTAGCGAGAGGATGGCCCCGATTGGTTACCTCAGCCACATATTCTGTGACTGACGTACCCTGTCGGGGCCTATTTACGGCTCTGGCGATCAGGCAATAGCGCTGTCTACCAGCACCTGCGCTTCGCTCACCAGACGCTGCAAGTGCGCCTCGTCGACAAAGCTCTCGGCGTAGATCTTGTAGATATCTTCAGTGCCCGACGGCCGCGCGGCGAACCAGCCATTGGCCGTGATCACCTTCAAGCCACCTATCGCCTGATTGTTGCCAGGCGCATGGCTGAGCACCTGCTCGATCTTCTCGCCCGCCAGTTCGGTCGAGGTCACCTGCTCCGGGGACAACTTGCTCAGCAACGCCTTTTGCTGTGGATTGGCCTTGGCTTCGACACGGGTCGAAAACGGCTCGCCGAGTGCCTCGGTCAGCGCCTGATAGGCCTGGCTGGGGTCACGCCCGGTGCGCGCGGTCATCTCGGCGGCCAGCAATGAAGGAATCAGGCCATCCTTGTCGGTGCTCCAGACGCTGCCATCGCGCCTCAGGAACGATGCGCCGGCACTCTCCTCGCCACCAAAGCCCAGCGAACCCTCAAACAAGCCATCGGCGAAATACTTGAAGCCCACCGGCACCTCGTACAAACGCCGACCCAGCCGCGCCGTGACCCGATCGATCATGCCGCTGCTGACCACGGTCTTGCCCACGGCTGCATCGGTGCGCCACTGCGGACGGTTCTGGAACAGATAATCGATGGCTACGGCCAGGTAGTTGTTCGGCGCCAGCAGGCCACCGCTCGGGGTCACGATGCCGTGGCGGTCGTGGTCCGGATCGCAGGCGAAGGCCACGTCGAAACCGTCCTTGAGGCCGATCAGGCCTTGCATGGCGTAGGGCGAGGACGGGTCCATGCGGATCTGCCCGTCCCAGTCGACGGACATGAAGCGGAACGTCGGATCGACCGCGGTATTGACCACGGTCAGGTCCAGGCGGTAATGCTCGGCGATCGCCGACCAGTAGCGCACGCCGGCGCCGCCCAACGGATCGACGCCCAAGCGCAGCTTGGCGGAGCGAATCGCATCGAAGTCGATCACGTTGATCAGGTCAGCGACATAGGTATTCAGGTAGTCGTGGCGATGGGTCGTGGCAGCCTTGAGCGCCTGCTCGTAGGGCATGCGCTTGATGCCTTTGAGCTCGTCGGCAAGCAACTCGTTGGCCTTGGTTTCGATCCACTTGGTGACATCGCTGTCGGCCGGGCCGCCGTTGGGCGGGTTGTACTTGAACCCGCCGGCCTGCGGCGGGTTGTGCGACGGGGTGATGACCACGCCGTCCGCCAGCCCTTGGGTACGGCCGCGGTTGTAGCAAATGATCGCGTGGGAGATCGCCGGAGTCGGCGTGTACTCGTCGCCGGCAGCGATCATGGTCTCGACGCCATTGGCCGCGAAGACTTCCAGCGCACTGGCGCCTGCCGGAGTGGACAGCGCGTGGGTGTCGATACCCACGAACAACGGCCCATTGATGCCCTTCTGCTGCCGGTACAGGCAGATCGCCTGGCTGATCGCCAGAACGTGGGCTTCATTGAAGCTGCCATCGAAGGAACTGCCGCGGTGCCCGGATGTACCGAAGGCTACGCGCTGGGTGGCTACCGACGGGTCGGGGCGCTGGGTGTAATAGGCGGTGACCAGACGCGGTATATCGACCAGCAACTCGGCAGGTGCAGTTTTTCCGGCAAACGGACTGAGCTTCATGCAAAACCTCTGAACAGGCAACTAGGGCTGAAATGGCAGTTTACTGGCAGTTTGACCGTTACGGCAGGGGTTCTATCCCTGACGAGTCAAAAGATCAGCGGGCGGTTTCGACTACCCAATGATATTGGTCAAGCATATCAGCGCCACCTTCACTATCATCACTGGATTATCAGCCGACAAGCGCCGCCAATGTCCGCACTCATGTCCTCTCTTAAACCACCGTCCAACAGCGAGTCCGCGCGTCATCTGGCCCTGGTGCTGATCATATTGGTCGGTTGCTCGGTGCTGGGGCTCGTGGCCTGGGAGGCGGTCACCTCGCGCCAGCAAGCGCTGGATGCCGCGCAAGTGACGGTCTCGAACCTCTCGCGCTCGCTGACCCAACATGCCGAAGATACGGTCGGGGAAGCCGAAACGGTGCTGAGCGAGCTCGTCGAGCGAGTGCACAACGATGGCGTCACCGGCCGCCAGCATGACCGCCTGCACCAGGTACTCAAGCAAACCACGGCGGCACTCGATCAGTTGCACGGGTTGTTCATCTATGACGCTGATGGCCGCTGGCAGGTAACGTCGAACGATGTCGACCCGCCCAATGCCAACAACAGCGATCGTGAATATTTTCTTTGGCATCGCAGCCATCCCGGCCCCGCAGTGCACATAGGCGCGGTGATCGTCAGCCGCTCTACCGGCGAGCTGATCATTCCGGTTTCGCGGCGCCTGGACAATGCCGACGGCACCTTCGGCGGTGTGGTACTGGCGACCTTGAAGGTCGAATACTTCAAGAAGTTCTACGACGGCTTCGATCTCGACGAACAGGGCGCCATTGTCCTGGCATTGGGCGATGGCACTATTCTGATGCGCCGTCCGTACGACCCCAAGGTGATCGGCACAAGTATTTCCAAGGGGGTGATCTACAGCCAGATGCTGCCCCACGCGTCGACAGGCGCACGCATGGTGGTATCCGTCGTCGACGGTGTGAATCGCATGATCGCCTATCGAGCCTCCAGCGTTTATCCCCTGGTGATCCTCGCCGCGCAGCCAGAGTCGGCGATTTTTGCCGGTTGGCGTGCCAACCTGGCACGTTCGGCGGTGCTGGTAGCGCTGGTGTTCGCCGTGCTGGGGGCCTTCGCCATCTTGCTGCTGCGCCAGATACGCCACAATCAGCGCACTGAGGCGGACTTGCTGCTGGCCCATGCCAGCCTGCAGCAAATGGCCATGCAGGACGGCCTGACGGGGCTGGCCAATCGACGCCAGCTGGACTTGGCCCTGCCCCAGGAGATCGGCCGTACCGTGCGCACTGGTCGCCCGTTGGGGCTGATCATGCTCGATATCGACCACTTCAAGCGCTTCAACGATCTGTACGGCCATCCTGCTGGCGATGCGTGCATTCGCGATGTCGGCCGCGCGGTCCTGGGCTGCGTCGGCCGCTCTGGCGATCTGGTTGCCCGTTATGGTGGCGAGGAGTTGCTGGTGCTGTTACCCGAAAGCGACGCGCCTGGCACCTGGCAGGTGGCGCAGCGCGTCGTCGAGGCCGTGCGTGCGCTGAACATCCACCATGCAGGCAGTGATCAGGGGATCATCACGGTCAGCGCTGGGCTGCATGTCTGGACCGTCAACAACCCGGTCCCGACGCCAGAAGCACTGCTCGCCGCCGCCGACGTTGCCCTGTACGCGGCCAAGCGCGCAGGCCGCGACCAGGTTTTCCCGAACCTGAACGAGCCGAACCTGATCCGTCCTTAAGTGTTTTGCGCGGCCGCCAGGCTAGAAACCGAGTAACGGCTGCTCGTGAATACGCAGGGTGCTCAACTCGATGAAGGTAAAAAAACCTTCGCTCCAGCCTGCCGTATCGATATGAAAGACATTGCCCAGCTGCCGCGCCCGTCGCAGCGGTGTGTGGCCGACCACCACCGCGCGCACGTCCTTGACACCACTGAAGTCTCGGCGCTTCAGGCGCGAGCGCGACCACTGGAAGATCTCGTCGACACCCCCACCCGCGCTCGGGTCATAGCCTTCTTGCAGTTCATGGGTCTGCAAGTAAGTGCGCAACGTGGTCCAACTCGGGAATGGGCAGTCGGCATGCACCAGGCCTACCAGGCCTTCGGCGGTTTCGATCTCGATGGCCACCGGCAAGCGCCGGAATCGATGGGCGAAACGTTCGCGGGTGGCCTGCGGGCTGTCAATGAACCAGGCGCCGCCGCTCTGCCGATAGTCCATCAGATTAAGCCGCGAGTGGCCAGCCATCAGTTGCAGCGTCAAGACCTCATGGTTGCCCTGCACAGCGAAGAACCACGGTTTTTCAAGCCAACTGAGTGCGTCGAAACTGTCGGGGCCGCGGTCGACGAGGTCGCCGACGCTGAACAGCCGATCGGTGGCCGGATCAAAACCCAGTTGGTCCAGCGCGGCCTGCAGGCGATTGAAATGCCCGTGGATATCGCCCACGGCAAAATCACGCCCGCGGGCGTTGGCCGAAAAATGGGCGAACTGACTCATGGTACTGCTCTCCTTGAATGCAAACAGGAACCGCTGCTCATGGTTGCGGGCTGAATATCAGTGAATCGCGGATGCCCTTGACCGCTGTTTCGTTATCGCTGTACCCCTGCGCCGAGCCGGCATAGGACAACGACCAGGCACTGCCTTGGGCCGTGGCGGCCACCAGCGTCTGGGTCATCACATGACCGCCGTTGAGGAGCACCTTGCAGGTGGTTTCCATGGCCGTGAGATTGCCTAGTGTACCGGGATGAATGCTGTTGCAGACGCTTTGGTAGCCGCCCCTGGAAAAATCGATCTGCATGGCCTTGCGCATTTCCAGCAGCACCCCGGACAGATTGACCTGATGGTCAGCCGCCAGCGGAGTGCGCGTCAATTCAACCACCATCGCCGGATCACCGTTGCTGTCGGGCTTGACCGCGCGCTGGCGGCGCGCCTGATTGCCAGAGGCAGCCGGCAGTGCCTCGACCTGCCAACCGGGCGGCCAGACGACCACGCTGTCATCGGCCAGCGTGGGGACGGCGCAAAACAGCAACGCCCAGGGCAGACTTCTCACGATGTGGCGGGGTCGCCACCCATTAAAAACAACAAAAGCTGATGCCAAGGTACACAACTCGCTGGCGAGAAAATCGAAGCGACCAGTCTCGCAGAGCCTGTTGACCGGTTTCAATGGCCGGCCGGAAAACAACGCCAGGTGGGTCTCAGATAATTTATCCGCCAATGCCGCGTCTGGCGGAGAAAACCACCTCCCCACTGCCCCTGAGCCCGGTCATTAAGGACATTTATTCTTTCAAAGCCGTCGTACACTGATCCCATCGGCCCACAGCGATTGGGCCTGCGATACCGTTGCGCCCTACTAATAAAAAGCACAAGACCGAGGGTTGTGAAGCGTGAATACCCCCTACGAGCCCCTGCGGCTGCATGTCCCCGAACCCAGCGGTCGGCCTGGCTGCAAGACCGACTTCTCCTATCTCAACCTGGCCGGCGCCGGCAGCGCGCGCAAGCCACCCATCGATATCGAACCCCGCGAGACGCAGGACCTGGCCGTGGGCCTGGTGCGCGTGCTCGACGAGCAAGGGCATGCGGTTGGGCCGTGGGCCCCGGACCTGCCCGCCGAGGCCTTGATCGAAGGCCTGCGCGCGATGATTCGCACGCGGCTGTTCGACACCCGAATGGTCACCGCGCAGCGCCAGAAAAAGATGTCGTTCTATATCCAGAGCCTGGGCGAAGAAGCCATCGGCTGCGCCCACGCGCTGGCCTTGCGATATGACGACATGTGCTTCCCCACCTACCGCCAGCAAGGCATCCTGATGACCCGAAAGGTGCCGCTGCTGGACTTGATGTGCCAGCTGCTGTCCAACGAGCGCGATCCGCTCAAGGGTCGCCAACTGCCTGCGCTCTATTCACACAAGGACGCGGGCTTCTTCACTATCTCCGGCAACCTGGGCACGCAGTTCATCCAGGCCGTCGGCTGGGGCATGGCCTCGGCCATCAAGGGTGACACGCGTATCGCCTCCGGCTGGATCGGCGATGGCGCCACGGCCGAGGCCGACTTTTACAACGGCTTGACCTTCGCCCACGTGTACCGCGCGCCGGTGATCCTCAACGTGGTCAACAACCAGTGGGCGATTTCCAGCTTCCAGGGCATCGCTGGCGGCGAGGCCACCACCTTCGCCGGCCGTGGCGTGGGCAGCGGCATCGCGTCATTGCGGGTGGACGGCAACGACTTCCTCGCGGTGTATGCGGTCAGCCAATGGGCTGCCGAGCGCGCCCGTCGCAACCTGGGCCCGACGCTGATCGAGTGGGTCAGCTATCGCGCCGGGCCGCACTCGACCTCCGACGATCCGTCCAAATACCGCCCTGCCGATGACTGGAGCCACTTCCCGCTGGGCGACCCCATCGCTCGCCTCAAGCTGCACTTGATCGAGCTAGGCGCCTGGACCGATGCCGAGCACAGCGCGGCGGTCGCCGAGATCGATGCCGAGATCATCGCCACCTTCAAGGAGGCGCAACGCTACGGCACCCTGCACGACGGCCATGTAGCCAGCGACATCAGCATTTTCGACGACGTCTACCATGAACTGCCCGAGCACCTGCGCCTGCAACGCGAGCAGATGCAAGCCCTGGCCAGCGCCCACCGCCAAGGGAGCAGCGCAGCATGAACAGCCAGACCGAAGTTCAACCGGCGCTGCAAGACGCCAGCGCCACCTCGGTAATGACCATGGTTCAGGCGATCCGCTCGGCTATGGACGTCATGCTGGAGCGGGACGACAACGTCATCGCCTTCGGTGAAGACATTGGCTATTTCGGCGGCGTATTCCGCTGCACCGAAGGCCTGCAGGCCAAGTACGGCAAGTCGCGGGTGTTCGATGCGCCCATCTCCGAAGGCGGCATCGTCGGCGCGGCGGTAGGCATGGGTGCCTATGGGCTGCGCCCGGTGGTCGAGATCCAGTTCGCCGACTACGTCTACCCTGCCTACGACCAGATCACCTCCGAAGCCGCCCGACTGCGCCATCGCTCCGCCGGCCAGTTCACCGCACCGCTGACCCTGCGCATGCCCTGTGGCGGCGGTATTTATGGCGGACAGACCCACAGCCAGAGCCCGGAAGCCATCTTCACTCAGGTGTGCGGCCTGCGCACCGTGATGCCGTCCAACCCTTATGACGCCAAGGGTTTGCTGATCGCCTCCATCGAGTGCGACGACCCGGTGATCTTCCTCGAGCCCAAGCGTTTGTATAACGGCCCCTTTGACGGCCATCACGATCGGCCGGTGATGCCCTGGTCGAAACATCCGGCCAGCGCCGTGCCGGAAGGTTATTACCGGGTGCCGCTGGATTGCGCGGCCGTTGCCCGGCCCGGTCGCTCCGCCACGGTCCTCACCTACGGCACCACGGTGCATGTCGCGGTGGCGGCCGCGGAGGAAACCGGCATCGACGCTGAAGTCATCGACCTGCGCAGCCTGTGGCCGCTGGACCTGCAAGCCATTGTCGACTCGGTGCGCAAGACCGGCCGTTGCGTGGTGGTGCACGAAGCGACTCGCACCTGCGGGCTCGGCGCCGAATTGGTGGCGCTGGTCCAGGAGCATTGCTTCCACTGGCTGGAGGCGCCCGTCGAACGCGTCACCGGTTGGGATACCCCCTACCCGCATGCCCAGGAATGGGCCTATTTTCCTGGCCCAACCCGCGTTGGCGCGGCCCTGCAACGTGTCATGGAGGTTTGAATGGGTACTCACGTCATCAAAATGCCGGACATCGGCGAAGGCATTGCCCAGGTCGAACTGGTGGAATGGTTCGTCAAGGTCGGCGACAGCGTCAGTGAGGATCAGGTGGTGGCCGATGTCATGACCGACAAGGCCACGGTCGAGATCCCCAGCCCGGTCAGCGGCACGGTCATCTCCCTCGGCGGCGCGCCAGGGGATGTGCTGGCGGTGGGCAGTGATCTGATTCGCATCGAGGTGGCTGGCGAGGCAGAGCGGGAAGCGCCGGATTCTCTGAGCGAGCGGGCGCTGCCTGCGAAAGGGCCCTCCTGTGCTGCGCAAAATGATCAGACGTCCACCGCTCTGCTTGCATCGGTCGACAGCGATGAGCCCTCAGCGGATGACGCGAATATCGAAACGCCTTCGCAGGAAGAGCCCGCTCCGACAGGGTCCGCGAATGGCGATCGAGCTCAGGCCGACCCTGCCCCCGCCAGCCACAGCCGCACCTTGGCCGCCCCGGCTGTACGCAAACGCGCCGCCGATCTGGGCATCGATCTGCACAGCCTCAACGGCAGCGGCCCTGACGGACAAATCCTGCACGCCGACCTGGATGCTCGACTGCAGGCCGCCCCCCCTACCGGCTCAAGCCCTGCACGGGCCAACCAGCCCGGCGACGAACAGCAGATCCCGGTCATCGGCCTGCGGCGCAAGATCGCCGAACGCATGCAGGACTCCAAACGCCGTGTCGCCCACTTCAGCTATGTCGAAGAAATTGACGTCACCGCAGTCGAGGCCCTGCGCGTCGAGCTCAATCAGCGCTGGGGCGAGCAGCGCGGCCGCTTGACCCTGCTGCCGTTGCTGGTACGGGCACTGGTGGTGGCGGTGCGCGATTTCCCGCAGATCAACGCGCGCTATGACGACGAAGCCCAAGTGATCACCCGCTATGGTGCCGTGCACCTGGGGATCGCCACTCAGAGTGACAGCGGCCTGATGGTACCGGTGCTGCGCCACGCTGAATCCGCAGACCTGTGGGGCAATGCCAGGGAGATACAGCGCCTGGCCGATGCCGCGCGCCGTGGCAAAGCGACGCGCGAGGAGCTCAGCGGGTCGACCCTGACCCTCAGCAGCCTCGGCGCATTGGGCGGGATTGCCTCGACACCGGTGGTCAATACCCCCGAAGTGGCGATTGTCGGGGTCAACCGCATCGTCGAACGGCCGGTCGTGATCGATGGGCAGATCGTGATTCGCAAGATGATGAATCTGTCGAGTTCCTTCGATCACCGAGTGGTGGACGGAATGGATGCGGCCAGGTTCATCCAGGCGGTCAGGCGCTTGCTGGAGCAACCATCGCTGCTGTTTATCGATTGAGCCTGCCCCCACAGCTGTAGCGAGGGAGCTGGCTCCCGAAAAGTCGTGTCGATACCCCTCTGCATCGCCACGACTATTTTCGGCGCCAAGCCTCCTCGCACCACGTGCGGTACTTGCGCTATCCTCACGCCCCGGCCTACCACCCCACAAGGAGCGCACCCCGATGGCACCCAAGGATCTGTTGATCGCAATGGTCGTGATTATTGCCTGGGGCCTGAATTTCGTGGTGATCAAGGTCGGACTCGACGGCCTGCCGCCGATGCTTCTCGGGGCCCTGCGGTTTGCCCTGGTTGCCTTCCCCGCCCTGTTATTCGTCAAACGTCCACAACTGCCGTTACGCTGGTTGATTGCCTACGGCGCAACCATCTCCTTGGGGCAGTTTGCCTTTCTGTTCGAAGCCATGGCCCACGGCATGCCACCCGGGCTGGCTTCGCTGGTGTTGCAGGCACAAGCCTTCTTCACGCTGTTTTTCGCGGCACTGTTCCTCGGTGAAAAACTGCGCGCTGCCAGCCTGGTGGGTTTGATCGTCGCGGCTCTGGGCCTGGCGCTGATCGGCTTCGATGGCTCGCGGCCGACGCCTCTTATTGCTGTGGTGCTGACCTTGTGTGCCGCTGCCATGTGGGCCATGGGCAATATCATCACGCGGCGCTTCGGCAACATCAATCTGGTAGGCCTGGTGGTCTGGGGCGCGCTGATTCCGCCGATTCCGTTCTTCGCCCTGTCGTTGTGGCTCGAAGGGCCGGCGCTGATCGAGCAATCACTGCTGCATATCAGCCTGCACTCGATCCTGGCGCTGTGCTATCTGTCCTTCGTCGCCACCATGCTCGGCTACAGTCTGTGGAGCAAGTTGCTGTCGCGCTACCCGGCCGGCAAGGTTGCGCCCTTCTCGCTGCTGGTGCCGGTGATCGGCCTGGCGTCCGCGGCATTGCTGCTCGATGAGCGCCTGGGCCGGTTGCAATGGATAGGCGGCGCGCTGGTCATGGCCGGCCTGGCGATCAATGTGTTCGGCCCCCACTTGTGGCGGCGCTTGCAACCGGTACAGGCTTGACCTTGATACAGGCCTGAAGGACCTCGGCCCGCGATGGGACCCGCGAGGTGGATACACAACCCCACATGCAACCACTCGGCACTCACAGGCTCTATACCTCCAAATCCCTAACAACAAGATCTTTGCCCATGACCTTCAGCAATCTCCCCACCGACAGCTGGCTCAATACTCCCGTCCACCATGCCTGGCTACAGGTCGAAGCCCAGCGACTATTGCAGTTCGCCCGTGCCGCGCAGATGCCGGACGGCTTCGGCGCCCTGGATCGCTACGGCAAGCTGCCTGACGATGCCCGCGCCGACACCCTGCACACCGCGCGCATGGTCCACTGTTTTGCCATTGCCCACCGCCAGGGCGTAGAAGGCGCCGCAGCACTGGTCGATCACGGTGTCGAGGCACTGCAGGGTGCTCTGCGCGATGCGACCTTTGGTGGCTGGTTCGGCTGCCCGAACGCCGCCGATGGCGATACCGACAAGCCTGCCTATCGTCACGCCTTCGTCGCCTTGGCTGCCAGTTCGGCGTACGTCGCTGACCGACCCGGTGCCAAGGCCCTGCTGGACGACGCCGTCGGCATTCTGGAGCGGTACTTCTGGCAGGAAGAGGAAGGCGCCTTGTGCGAGAGTTTTTCCCGGGACTGGCAGCAATCCGAAGCGTACCGCGGCGGCAACAGCAACATGCATGGCACCGAGGCTTTTCTCGCGCTGGCTGACGCGTTGCAAGCCCCGCTGTGGCTGGACCGGGCGCTGCGCATCAGCGAGCGGATCATCCACTGCGGGGCGCGGGCGGCCAACGACATGCCCGTCGAACATTTCGATGCACAGTGGCAGCCACTGCTCGACTACAACCAGGACAAACCCGACGACTTGTTCCGGCCCTTCGGCCAGACGCCTGGGCATGCCTACGAGTGGGCGCGCCTGCTGTTGCACCTGGAAGCTGCACGGCAAGTGGCCGGGCTGTCGACCCCCGAATGGCTGCTGATCGATGCCCGGCGCCTGTTCGCCGCCGCCACTCGCCATGGCTGGGAAGTGGATGGCGAGCCCGGCGTTGTCTACACCCTCGACTGGCAACAGCGACCCGTGGTCGCCGACCGGTTGCATTGGACCCTGGCTGAAGCAGTGGCTGCCGCCGGCGCCTTGTTGCAGCGCACCGGCGAAGTCGAGTACGAGCACTGGTATCGCTGCTTCTGGGATTACATCGACACCTGGCTGATCGATCGTCAACACGGCAGTTGGCATCATCAACTGGGCGCCGACAATCAACCCCGTCACACGATCTGGCCAGGCAAGCCGGACCTCTACCATGCCTATCAGGCGACGTTGCTACCGCTTTTACCACTGCACCCGAGCCTCGCCAGCGCTCATTTCTAAAAGTTGACCCCTATAGCGAAGGGGCTCGCCGCCGATTCGGCCAGGCAGACTCATTGATGATGCCGATCGGGGCAAGCCCCTCGCTACGGGGGCGTAGCTTGCGCCACCCATCGCCTTCATTGACCCACGTAGGAAAATCTTCACATTACAGGTCTAGGCTTGGAGTCCCACTCAAAGGGTTCATCCGATGAATACCTCCGCCGAACACATGCACCGCGCCGCGCAAGCGCGTCCTCGTCTCGAACACCCAGTGGGCAAACGCAGCATCCTGTTGTTCTGCGGCCTGCTGATTGTGGGCATGGTCATTACCGCCTGGGGCATATTCAGCGATGTCGACCAAGCGGGTACGGTCGCCAGCACCTGGCTGCCCTATGGCCTGCTCGGGCTGGCACTGTTGATCGCACTGGGCTTCGAGTTCGTCAACGGCTTTCATGACACCGCCAACGCCGTCGCCACGGTCATCTACACCCATTCTCTGCCGGCCAACGTTGCGGTGGTCTGGTCCGGCTTCTGCAACTTCGCAGGCGTGCTGTTCTCCAGCGGTGCGGTAGCGTTCGGCATTATCGCGCTGCTGCCTATCGACATGATCCTGCAGGTCGGCTCCAGCAACGGCTTCGCGATGATCTTCGCCTTGCTGATCGCGGCGATCATCTGGAACCTGGGCACCTGGTGGTTCGGGCTGCCGGCGTCTTCCTCCCACACCCTGATCGGCTCGATCCTGGGCGTGGGCGTGTGCAGTGCCTTGATCAATGGCCGCCCCGGTACCGAAGGGGTGGACTGGAATCAGGTCGCCAAGGTCGGCTACACCCTGTTGCTTTCACCGATCGTGGGCTTTGTCTGCGCCGTCCTGCTGCTGATGCTCATGCGCGTATTGATCAAGCAACGCGAACTGTACCGCGCACCGGTCGGCAACCAGCCACCGCCGGCGTGGATTCGTGGCCTGCTGATCCTCACCTGCAGCGGCGTGTCGTTTGCCCATGGTTCCAATGACGGCCAGAAAGGTATGGGCCTGATCATGCTGATCCTGGTGGGCACCTTGCCCATGGCCTATGCGTTGAACCGCGCGGTGCCGTCGACCCAGACCACGCAGTTCGTCGCGGTCGCTCAGGTCACCCATGATGGCCTGATGCAAGCGGCGCCCGGCCCGGCACCGGCAGAGCCACACGCGGTCCTGCTGGAGTTTGTCCGCAGCCATCAGAACAACCCCCAAGTGGTACCCGCGCTGGCCGCCGTGACCGGGCGGATCGCTGACGAAGTGCAGAACTACGGCACCCTGGACCGTGTGCCGGCGCAAGCCATGAACAACGTGCGCAACGATATGTTTCTGACTTCCGAGACTATCCGCCTCGTCAACATGCAGCACCTGAGCAGCTTCAGTGCCCAGACGCAGACCAACCTCAACGAGTTCAAGCGTCAGATCGACGAAGCCACGCGGTTCATCCCGGCCTGGGTCAAGGTTGCAGTGGCCATTGCGCTGGGCCTGGGCACCTTGGTCGGCTGGCGGCGCATCGTGGTGACCGTCGGTGAGCGCATCGGCAAGACCCACCTCACCTACGCGCAGGGCGCCAGTGCCGAACTGGTGGCCATGGCCACGATCGGCGCGGCGGACGTGTTCGGCATGCCGGTCTCTACCACCCACGTGCTGTCCTCGGGCGTCGCCGGCACCATGGCCGCCAATGGTAGCGGCCTGCAATGGGCGACGGTGCGCAACCTGTTGCTGGCGTGGGTGTTCACGCTGCCTGCGGCGATGTTGCTGTCTGCGGGCTTGTACGCGTTGTTTCACGCCCTGTTCTGATGGCGCTGCAGTGGTGAAGGGCAAGCGCTGCTGCGGTGCAGCGCAAGCGCTGTCGCAAGGAGGAGCCAGCGCCTATCGCCGCACCGGCAAAAAACCCGGCGATGCCCGAGGGATTGACTACGCTTTGAGAAGAATAATGGCGTAGACACGCGTTCGAGGGCATCCATGAAATCCATAAAAGAAATGCTCCATTGGTCCGCTTTCAGCGGGTACGTGCAAGCTGCCGAAGCGTACGGCAAGGGTCGACCGGGCTACCCCCCGCAAGTCAAAAAATGGTTGAAGGACGTCATCAAGGTCGGCCACGACACCGTGGTGCTTGACCTCGGTGCCGGCACCGGCAAGTTCACCCAACTTCTGCTGGACCTCGAAGCCAAAGTCATCGCCGTCGAACCGGTGCAGGCCCTGCTCGACAGGTTCAAGAAGAATTTCCCCGAGGTCCCGGCCTACCTGGCAGCAGCCGAAGCACTGCCGGACGGGCTGCGTGATGACTCGATAGACGTGGTCGTCTGCGCCCACGCCTTCCACTGGTTTGCCAACAACGACGCCATGGCGCAAATCCATCGGGTGCTCAAGCCCGGTGGACGCCTGGTGATGCTCTGGAATCTGCGGGATACCCGTGAGCCCTGGGTCGCCGAAGTGGCAGGGCTGGTCAGCGAAGTGGCGACTGATAATCCGCGGTACTACAGCCAGGAATGGCGCAAGGTGTTCCCGTACGGCAAGTTCGCCCCTCTGCACGAGGAGCACTTTGCGCATCTGCACACGGGGGCGGCTGAGGATGTGATCGTCAATCGGGTCAAGTCGATCAGTTTTATCGCCTCCCGGCCCCAGGCGGAACAGGACGGCATCCTGGCCAAGGTGCGGGATGTGATCGCCAATCATGTAGACCTGAAGGGCAAGGACCCCGTATCGGTGCCCTACGATACCGCGGCGTTTTATACGGTGAAGATCCTGCCGTA
>CAJCIO010000085.1 GCA_903970465.1 Gammaproteobacteria bacterium | reverse complement strand
GGGACGTTATACTCCCAGGCTGAATTCTGAACTTCGAACTACAAGGACTCGCCTATGAAAGCGTTCGGCAAAATCCTGGGGCTCATCGTACTCGGGCTGTTGCTGATCATTGTGGCGGCGGGCTTCGCCCTCACGCATTTCTTCGATCCCAACGACTACAAAGACGAGATCCGCCAGCTGGCCCGCAACAAGGCGCACGTGGAGCTCGACCTCAAGGGCGACATCGGCTGGAGCCTGTTCCCCTGGCTGGGCCTGGAACTGCACGACGCCAGCGTCGCCACCCTGAGCAACCCCAAGGCGCCCTTCGCCACCCTGCAGATGCTCGGCCTTTCGGTCCGGGTACTGCCCCTGCTGCGTCGCGAAGTGCAAATGAGCGACATCCGCGTCGAGGGCCTCAACCTGAGCCTCGACCGCGACGCCAACGGCCACGGCAACTGGGAGGACATCGGCAAGCCGGCGCCCACTCCGGTCAGCACCGACCCGAACGCACCTGCCAGCGCACCGACGGCCTCGTCCGGCGACAACAACTCGCGCCCGGTCAAGCTCGACATCGACAGCCTCACCGTCAACAACGCCACCGTGCGCTATGTCGACGAGCAGACCGGCCGACAATACAGCGCCGAAAGCATCCAGCTGAGCACCGGCGCCGTGCATGACAACACCGACATCCCGATCAACTTCACCGCCTTCCTGGGCACCAACATGCCGCAGTTCCGGGCACGCACCGAGGTCACCGGGCAACTGCGCTTCGACCGCGCCCTGAAGCGCTACCAGTTCGGCGACTTCAAGCTCAGCGGCGAAGCCTCGGGCGATCCGATGCAAGGCAAGACGTTGACCTTCGGTGCCCAGGGCCAGTTGCTGCTGGACAAGGCCGCCAATGTCGCCGACTGGACCGGCCTCAAGCTGTCCGCCAACCAGCTGCGCGCGCTCGGCGAGCTGCACCTGCGCGACCTGTCCGGCAACCCGCAACTGAGCGGCGGCCTGTCCATCGCCCAGTTCAACATGCGCACGTTCTTCGACAGCATCGGCGTCGAGCTGCCGCCCATGGCCGACCCCAACACCCTCAATCAGGTCGAACTGGTCACCCGCCTGAACGGCTCGAAAACCTCGTTGGCTCTGGAAGACCTCAACCTGCAGGTCGATGGCAGCACCTACACCGGCCGCCTGGCCGTGGATGACTTCGCCAAGCAGTCGCTGCGGGTACAGCTCAAGGGCGACAAGCTCGACGCCGACCGTTACCTGCCTGCCAAGGGCCAGAACAGCGCCAGTGTCAGCGCCGCGCGGCAGTCCGAGGTCAATGACAGCGAAGCGGCGATCACCGCCTCCGGTGATTCGCCCCTGCCAGATGCACCCACCAAGGGCGCCTGGAGCGACGATCGCTTGCTGCCGGTAGAACGCCTGCGCGGCCTCGACCTGCAGGCCGACCTGGGCTTCGGTCAGTTGACCCTCGACAAACTGCCCATCGCCAACGCCACCCTCAAGGCCCAAGCACAAGACGGCCTGCTGACCCTGCAGACCCTCGGTGGCGGCCTGTTCGACGGCAGCTTCGAAACCCACGGCACCCTCGACGTGCGCCCTGAAGTACCGGCGCTGGCCTTGCAGACCAAGGTCAATCGCGTACCGGTCGAGCAGTTCATCAAGACCCAGAGCCCCAAGGCGACCGTCACCGGCCTGTTGACCCTGGACAGCAACCTCACCAGCACCGGCAACAGCCAGAAGGCCCTGATCGACAGCCTCAACGGCACCGCCCGCTTCGCCATCAACAACGGCGTGCTGGTCAACGCCAACCTCGAGCAGCAAGTCTGCCAAGGCATCGCCACCCTCAACCGCAAGACCCTCAACGGCACGCCGCGCGGGCGCGACACGCCGTTCCAGCAACTGGGCGGCAGCCTGGCGATCCGCAACGGCGTGGCCAGCAATCAGGACCTCAAGGTCGCCATACCGGGCTTGAGCGTGAGCGGCAACGGCACCATAGACCTGCGCGTGCTGGGCATGGACTACCACGTCGGCGTGCTGGTCGAAGGCGACAAGAGCGACATGCCCGACCCGGCCTGCGAGGTGAACCAGAACTTCGCCAACCTCGAATTCCCGCTGCTGTGCCGCGGCCCGCTGGAGCTGGGCGCCAAGGCCTGCCGCGTCGACCGCGAAGGCCTGGCCAAGGTAGCGGCCAAGGCGGCGGGTGATCGCATCAGCGACAAGATCGAAGAGAAACTCGGAGACAAGGTGACCCCTGAACTCAAAGATGCCCTGCGCGGGTTGTTCAAACGATGAATGCACTGTCCCTTGATGCAAAGCCCCACACCGGGCAGCGCTTCACGCCTGAACAGTTCTCCAGCGCCGTGCTGGAGTGGTTCGACCGCAATGGCCGCCACGACCTGCCCTGGCAACAGGACATCAACCCGTACCGGGTGTGGGTCTCGGAGATCATGCTGCAGCAAACGCAAGTCAGCACCGTGCTCAACTACTTCGACCGCTTCATGGAGGCGCTGCCTACCGTCGAAGCCCTGGCAGCGGCGCCGGAAGACGAAGTACTGCACCTGTGGACCGGGCTGGGCTACTACACCCGCGCCCGCAACCTGCAACGGACCGCGCAGATGGTCGTGGCCCTGTACGGCGGCGAATTCCCCCGCGATGTAGAAAAACTCGTCGAGCTGCCCGGCATCGGGCTCTCGACCGCCGGTGCCATCGCCAGTATCAGCATGGGCCTGCGCGCGCCGATTCTCGACGGCAACGTCAAGCGCGTCCTGGCCCGCTACACCGCGCAGGAGGGCTACCCCGGCGAGCCGAAGGTGGCCAAGGCGCTGTGGGCCAATGCCGAGCGCTACACGCCCCACAGCCGCGTAAACGACTACACCCAGGCGATGATGGACCTCGGCGCCACGCTCTGTACTCGCAGCAAGCCCAGCTGCCTGCTGTGCCCCCTGGAGCGCAGCTGCGAGGCGCACATGCTCGGCCTGGAGATCCGCTACCCGATCCCCAAGCCGCGCAAGACCATCCCGCAAAAACGCACGCTGATGCCGCTGCTGGCCCGCGACGGCGCCATTCTCCTTTACCGGCGCCCGTCCACTGGCCTGTGGGGCGGCTTGTGGAGCCTGCCCGAGCTGGACGACTTCGCCGACATCGAGCACCTGGCCGCCCAGCACGCACTGCGCATGGCCACCCCCAAGGCCCTGCCGGCCCTCACCCACACGTTCAGCCACTTCCAGCTGGCCATCGAACCCTGGCTGGTGGAAGTGCAAGCCGACGCCAGCCACGTGGCCGAGGCCGACTGGCTCTGGTATAACCTCGCCACCCCGCCGCGCCTGGGCCTAGCCGCCCCCGTGAAGAAACTGCTCAAACGCGCGGCCGAAGTCTTGAATTCAGGAGAGTCGCCATGACCCGCACCGTTACCTGCCGCAAATACAAAGAAGAACTGCCTGGCCTCGAGCGCGCTCCGTACCCAGGCGCCAAAGGTGAAGACATCTTCAATCACGTCTCGGCCAAGGCCTGGGCCGACTGGCAGAAGCACCAGACCCTGCTGATCAACGAACGTCGGTTGAACATGATGAACGCCGAGGACCGCAAATTCCTCCAGGGCGAGATGGACAAGTACCTGTCTGGCGAGGAATACGCCCAGGCCGACGGCTACGTTCCGCCCGCTGAATAAAGGGGAATTTCGTAAGCGACGGTATTAATTGCAATTTTTTTTGATATCGCGCTTGACGACTCCTCGAAAAACCAGTTTAATGCGCCCCGTTGCCCAGATAGCTCAGTCGGTAGAGCAGGGGATTGAAAATCCCCGTGTCGGCGGTTCGATTCCGTCTCTGGGCACCACTCTTCAGTTTTCAGGTGGTGTTCGCAGTACCTGAAAACATTAAAAAGCCCGCCTCGTGCGGGTTTTTTATTGCCTGTGATTTGGTGGTGGCAACACTGGCCGCTTCGCCCCACCGCCGCACTAAAGGTCACCGGGCGGGAAGTTTTACAAAATGTTTGACACCCCACGCGATTGGCGGTGAACTACCCGCTCGGTTGCCCATAGCCATCCCCGGCCCCAACCGCTGTCAGCCGCGACGCCTCGCCGCCGACACCCCCTCTCCAAACATCGAACACCCCATTGACGGCCTCTCGCTCAATGGGCGGTAGCATGGCGTCTCGCCTGCACGCAGCACCCTCCTCCACCTATTCACGACTCTCGCCAAATTCATGCCCAGGAGGGCTGGCCTATGCTGTCGACTCCCGTTTATCCCAGCCGGCCCAAGGCCTCGGTGCTGAGTTTCAACAAATCCACCGTTGTGGTCTGGGTCGCCATCAGCCTGATTGTGGTTGAAACCTTCTCCGGCGCCCTGCGCTTTTACTTTGACCAGGCCGGGCTGTCGGCATTGATGTACATGCCCAAGGCCGCCTGCGTGGCGATGTTTGCCCTCGAACTGCATTCCATGAAGGGCTCGCGTGGCCTGTGGCTGGGTCTGTTGCTGCTGGTGCTTTCGGCGTTGCTGGCGATGCTGCATGGCGCGGCGCCCAACAATGTGGCCTTCACCCTGTTCAACTTCGGGCCGTTGCTGTTTGGCCTGGTGTGCAGCGATCACCTGCTGCATCGGCGGCGGCTGTTCTGCTGGGCGGTCAGCCTGTGCCTGCTGTTTTCGCTGATCGGTGTGCTGGCGGACAAATTCACCACCCTGCCGTGGAAAGGCTACAGCTATTTCCTCAACGGCCAGGAGCTCTCGGCCAACACCACCTGGGCCGCAGACGAAGTCGACCGGCTGGCCGGCTTCGCCCGAGTGTCCAACGTGCTGTCGATCATCATCGCCGTGCACACCCTGTATCTGGTGATGTTCGTGCGCTCGAAAATTCTGCTGTCGATCATCGGCATGATTTCGCTATACGGCATCGTACTGACCACCAGCAAGGCACCGGCCATGGCGTTCCTGCTGACCCTGCTGTTGCTGTTTGTGCTGAACCTGCACTGGACCAGCCGCCTCCTGATGATCGTCACCGTGCTGATCGGGCTGGCACTGCCGATCGTCAGCCTGCTGCACGACTTCGACCCCAACGGGGTGACCCATCCCGGCGGCTTCGCCTCGTTCTATGATCGTTTGGTCAACACCTGGCCCAACGCCTTCAACGCCGTGAACGATGCCCACTGGAGCATCACCGGCGCCGGCTTCGGCCTGTTCGGCAGCAGCGTGGCGCTGTTCCCGGTGGTGGGCGCCGAGCGGATGATCGGCTCTGACAGCAGCGCCGTGTACCTGTGGGCACTGTTCGGACTGGGCGGCCTGGTGCTGTACGTGATGCAGATCCCGATGCTGTTCAAGCTGATCCGCAGCCCGGACCCGATGAGCCGCGCGCTACTGGCGATCAGCTTCTGCATCATCATGATCGGCTGGACCACCGACATGTTCGAAGTCGCCACCGCCAACCTGTTTCTGGGTCTGGCGGTCGGCCGCGCGCTGTCGGCCAAGCTGCTGGCCACGCCCGCCCGCGCCGAGGATGTCCGCGACAGCCGCGAAGCTCCGGCCAGCACCGACCACCTGCCCGACATGACCTGAACGCGCCCTGCGGAGCTGCACCATGGACTTCAGACTCGACATCAACGGCTTGCGCGCTATTGCCGTGCTCGCCGTGGTGCTGTTCCACTTCAACCCCGACTGGCTGCCGGGCGGCTTCGCCGGGGTCGACATCTTTTTTGTGATCTCGGGCTTTTTGATCACCGGCATCATCTTCCGCAAACTGGACAGCGGCAGCTTCGGCCTGCTGGCCTTCTACAAATCGCGGGCGCAACGGATCATTCCGGCACTGGCCGTGTTGTGCGCAGTACTGCTGACCGTCGGCTGGTTCTACCTGTTGCCGCTGGAATACAGCCAACTGGGCAAACACATCGCCAGCAGCCTGGGGTTCTTCTCCAACTTCACCTACTGGAACGAGGCCGGCTATTTCACCGCCTCGGCCCACGAAAAATGGCTGCTGCACACCTGGTCGCTGTCGGTGGAGTGGCAGTTCTACATGGTCTACCCCATCGCGTTACTGGCGCTCAGCAAACTGATGCCGCTGCGCTATGTGCGGCGACTGGTGCTGGCGGCCTGTGTGGCCGGTTTTGGCTTCTGTGTGGTGAGCTCGCTGTGGTGGCCGCAACCGGCGTTCTATCTGCTGCCCTCGCGCGCCTGGGAGCTGCTGGCGGGGGGTGTGGCCTGCCTGTACCCGCTCAAGCTCGGCGTACGCCACCAGCGCCTGCTGGAAGGCGCCGGGTTGCTGATGCTCGCAACCGCCTTCGTGCTGCTGCGCGAAGATGACATCTGGCCCGGCTACCTGGCCCTGCTGCCGGTGCTCGGGACCCTGGCGATGATCGTCGCCGCGCGGCAGGACAGCGTGCTCACCAACAACCGCTTCTCGCAATGGACCGGCAAGGTCTCCTACTCGCTGTACCTCTGGCACTGGCCCGTGGTGGTGTTGCTCAGCTACGCCGGCTCGCTGCACAGCACCCCGCATATTCTGATCGGCATCGCCTGCGCCTTTGCCCTGGCGGCGGCTTCGTACCGTTTCATCGAGAGCCCCTCGTCGCGCAAGGCCAGCCCGAAACGGCGCTGGGCCTTCGCCCAGGCCAGCGCCTTGATCGCCTCGCTGTTCATCGGCGCCGCCGCGGTCAACGCCACGGAGGGGGCGGTCACAGCACTGCGCGCTGTCAGCGTGTCGGACCGCGCGCGCTTCGTGCAGGACTACGCCACACGGCAGAAGAACCTCTACGAATCCTACTGGCTCAAGTGCGATGCCTTCTCGGCCTTCACCGAGCGCAATCAAAAAGCGATCGATCCGTCATGCACCCAGAGACAGGGCAACGGCGGCGTGTTCCTGTGGGGCGATTCTCACGCCCAGGCCTTGTCGCTGGGGCTGCGTACCGAGCTGGCGAGAGGCACGCCGTTCTATCAGGTCGCCTCGGCCAGTTGCAAACCGAGCCTCACGGACGACGCCGGGCGTAGCACCGACAAGCGCATCGCCTGTAACTACTCCAACCGCCTGGCGCTGAGCAGCATCCAGGCCTTGCGCCCGGACGTGGTGGTGATGGCGCAGAAGAGCGACCACGACAAGACCCAATGGGGTGAAATCGCCGCGCGCCTGAAGAGCTACGGGGTCAAACATATCGTGCTGATGGGGCCTCTGCCGCAATGGGCGCCGTCGCTGCCGAGCGTGATCGCCAACCGCCACTGGGGCGGCAATGACGCCTATATCACCGATGCCGCGCTGGACCAGTCGATCATGGCGGCCAACCGCGCCATGCCCAAACTCATCGATGCGCGCAGCGTGGATTTCGTCTCGCTGATCGACAAATTGTGCATCGCCAACTCGTGCCTGGTCCGGCTGGGGGATGACAACTCGCTGCTGCAGATCGATGACGGGCACCTGAGCGAAAAGGGCTCGATCTATATCGTGAAGAATTATGTGATGCCGGAGTTGTATAAATAATGTGATGGCCCCCACCGTGCAACCAGCGCCTTACCCCTGTGGGAGCAAGGCTTGCCCGCGAAAAGGCCCGCCCAGACAACCCTGCACCCATAAAAAAACCGCCGTCATCACTGACAGCGGTTTTTTTTCGCCTGCGGCTTAACGCTCAGGCGTCCAGCCCTGTGCGGCAACGTTGCCAGCGGGCTGCAGCGCCTTGCGGCGGCGCGACACCAGCAGCCCAGCGGCCACCACCAGAATGGTCAACAGACCGGTGGCGAAAATCTCCACCTGATTGGCTGGGCGGATGGCCATGGTGGTCAACACGCCGATGATGAACAGGATGACCAGGTAGGTCAGGCCCGGGAACAGCCACATCTTGAAGACGATCTTCTCGCCCGCAGCCGCACGCTTCTGACGCATGCGCAGTTGCGATACGGCAATCACCAGATACACCAACAGGGCGATAGCACCCGAGCTGGCCAGCAGGAAATCGAACACCGCTGCCGGCGCCACGTAGTTGGCGAACACCGCGACGAAGGCCGCTGCAGTCGACATCCACACGGCGATGTAAGGCGTGCCAGCGCCGGTGGTGCGCTGCGCGGCGGCAGGGGCGTCACCGCGCTTGCTCAGCGAGTAGAGCATCCGCGACGAGGTGTACAGCGCCGAGTTCAGGCAGCTTGTGACCGCGACCAGTACCACCAGATCGACGATCAACTTGGCATTGGGGATACCGATCATGTCGAGCACGGTCTGGTAGGAGCCAACGGCAGCCAGGCGTGGATCGTTCCACGGCACCAGGGCAACGACCATAAAGATCGACACGAGGTAGAACAGGAAGATCCGCCAGATCACCGAGTTGGTGGCCTTGGTGATCTGCGTGCCCGGGTCCTTGGATTCCGCCGCCGCAATGGTGACGATCTCGGTGCCCATGAACGAGAACATGGTGGTCAGCATCGCCGCCACGACCGCGCCCATACCGTTAGGCAGGAAGCCCTGGGTGTCGTAGATGTGGCTCGCACCGCTGACCTGGCTGCCCGGAATCAGGCCGAACAACGCCGCCGCGCCCAGCACGATGAAAGCGATGATTGCCAGCACCTTGACCAGCGCGAACCAGAACTCGAACTCGCCGTAGTTCTTGACGCTGAACAGGTTGGTGAGGGTCAGCAGAATGGTGATCACCAGCGTGAACACCCACACCGCGATGCCCGGGAACCAGGCGTGCAGGATACCGGCCGCCGCGTTGGCCTCCAGCGGGATTACCAGCACCCAGAACCACCAGTACAGCCAGCCGATGGTGAAACCGGCCCAATGGCCGATGGCGCGATCGGCATAGATGGAGAACGAACCGGTGTCGGGCGACGCCACGGCCATCTCGGCCAGCATGCGCATCACCAGCACCACCAGCGTGCCCGCCGCCGCATAGGCCAGCAGCACGGCAGGGCCGGCCTGCGCAATCGCATGCCCGGAGCCCACAAACAGACCAGCGCCAATCACGCCGGCAATGGACAGCATGGTGACATGGCGCTGCTTGAGCCCCTGCCCCAGATTGTTGGATTTCGTACCGCTCATTGAGACTACCTTTGCAGAAATAGGCGAATAGTCCGGCGACTCCGCGCCCCGTTAAAGGAAAACAACATGCCGTTGCAGATTATTTACGCAAGAAATGCGCCAAAATGTTTCAGCACCAGACGAAAGTTGCACCACCCCAGCGCTAGAGCCCGCAAATCAAGCACCTGATATTGCTAGCATTTATGCAAGCAGGTGCAACTCATTACGGAACTACTCACACACGCACCATGAAAGCGCACCAAAAAGAGCAACCCGGTAACACTTTGGTGCACCCTGGCAGTATCGGAGCAAATTCAGCACAACCCGGCCGTTACCAGCAGAAATGATTCAGCCACCCGAGGCACCAGGGAACCGATACACTGCCGCTCGATCCAAATTCCGCTTTCCGCTCATATCGCAAAGCTGGCAACATCGCCGGATCGCCACACGGAGCGTCATCCCCATGCACAGCGTCATCAAACTGCTACTGGCCGCCGTCGCCAGCCTGGCTTTCAGCTTCAGTGCGATGGCCGACGAAACCGCAGACACCCCGGACACGCCACCCACTGCCACGCTGCGCATGGGCGTCGAAGCCGGTCACCCGCCGTTCAACGGTCGTGACCCTGGCGGTCAGGTGGTGGGCTTCGACGTCGACATCGGCAATGCCCTGTGCGCCAAGATGAAAGTCGAATGCACGGTGGTAACCTCCGACTGGGACCTGATCATCCCGGCGCTCAACAACAACGCCTTCGACTTCCTGATCTCGTCGATGTCGATCACCCCCGATCGCCTTGAAGCCGTCGACTTCACCACCCCCTACTACACCAACAAACTGCAGTTCCTGGCGCCCGTCACCACCGACCTGCCGACCGACCTGCCCTCACTGGCCGGCAAGAACCTCGGCGCCCAGCGCGACACCTTCGCCGCCGGCTGGCTGCAGGACAACCTGGGCGCCAGCGCCAACATCCTGCTGTACGACACCCAGCAAGAGCTCTACGACGAACTGGCAGCCGGCAACCTCGACGCGATCCTGGCCGACAAATATTCCACGTTCGAATGGCTGAAGACCGACGCCGGCAAAAACTACGAGTTCAAGGACAAACCCATCGACGCCGCCGACAAGATCGGCATCGCCGTGCGCAAAGGCGACCCCCTGCGCGAGCGCCTCAACCAGGCGTTGCAGGAAATAATCCGCGACGGCACCTACCAGAAAATCAACGACCGGTACTTTCCGTTCAGCATCCAATAACGAACGGTAATGACCGATCTTTACCTGCAGGGCGCCGAACTGCTGACGCGGTTCGAGGCGCTGGATGCGTTTCTGGCCGAGCATCAGGGGCTATGGCGACCGCGGCCGTTTACGTCGCTGGTGCTGCCTTGGGAAGCTGAGCATCCCGATTTAGCGCGCTGGCTGCGGGAGCGCAGCCTCGAGCAGGCTGAGGCCGCACACAATTATCCCGAGCAGCTTGAGGCGCCCGGGATCTTTGCTGCATTGGCGTCTTGCAGTGCTTCGCTCAGCCACGTGGGGGAATTGCCTTTTACCCCGCTGCCTGCCCCGGCGTCTCGCCTGAACGTCGACGTGCCTGGGCGCAAATGGCAACAGATCGAAGCCTTCGGCAGCCATCTGGGCTTTCGCCAGCCCGTGCAGCACTGGCTCGACTGGTGCGCCGGTAAAGGCCACCTTGGGCGGCGGTTGCTGCAGGCCAATCAGCGCCTGACCTGTTTCGAACACGATCCGTTGTTGGTGCGGGCGGGTCAGGCATTGAGTGACCATCATCGGCTTGCGGTCGACCATGTCGAGCAGGATGTCCTTGCTCAGGGGCCGTTGTTATCTGCTATCCACACCCCGGTGGCGCTGCATGCCTGCGGCGACCTGCATGTGCGCTTGCTGCAACGGGCCTCGGCTGTGGGCTGCCCCTCGCTGGCAGTCGCGCCCTGCTGCTACAACCGCACTGCAGCGGATAGCTACAGCGGTCTGTCGCTTCCTGCTGCGGCCTCCAGCCTGCGCCTGGACCGCGACGACCTCGGCCTGCCCCTCAGCGAAACCGTCACCGCCGGCGCCCGCGTACGCCGCCAGCGCGACCGCTCCATGGCCCGGCGCCTGGGCTTCGACCTTTGGCAGCGGCAGGCACGAGGCGTGGACGAGTACTTATCCACACCCTCGCTGCCCGTAGCCTGGCTCGACAAGCCTTTCGAGGATTACTGCCGGCACCTCGCTTCGCTCAAGGGTCTGACATGCGCCTCTGCCGACTGGGACGTGCTTTCACACGCAGGCGAAGCGCGCCTGGCCGTGGTGCGCAACCTCGAGTTGGTCCGCAACTTGTTCAGACGGCCGCTTGAGCTGTGGCTGGTGCTCGATCGCGCGCTGTACCTGCAAGAGCGCGGCTACTCGGCCAAGATCGGGACTTTTTGCCCCTACACCATGACGCCGCGCAACCTGATGATCGTCGCCGAAACCCTTGAAGCCTGTGGATAACTCTGTTGACAGAAATCCGCACCGCCCTTTTATTACCGGGGTTTTACGGCAAATGATGGCATGGTCATTTTTTGTTCAAATATAAATGGCTGGGAAAACAGCAGGTTGCGGCGATTGTTTTGGCAAATGTAAACCGATGCAGGTGGCCAGGCTCGTGCACCGCGATTGTGCATAAGGTTTTCGCCTAAATCGCGTAAGTCTTTGAAAAAATTGTGCCCAAGGGGGTTTACTCCCGAGAGCGTATGGCTATAATCAGCGCCCTAACACGCCGGTATAGCTCAGTTGGTAGAGCAACTGACTTGTAATCAGTAGGTCCTGGGTTCGATTCCTAGTGCCGGCACCATCTAAATTAACTTGGTCATAACTAAATGTTGACATTCTATTCATCTTAAAAGACAATAACGTTCTTTTTGGAGGGGTTCCCGAGCGGTCAAAGGGATCAGACTGTAAATCTGACGGCTCTGCCTTCGAAGGTTCGAATCCTTCCCCCTCCACCAGTTGAGAAAAAAGAAAAGCGGGTGTAGTTCAATGGTAGAACTTCAGCCTTCCAAGCTGATAGCGTGGGTTCGATTCCCATCACCCGCTCCAAAACTGAAGACTGTAAAGCCCACATAG
>CAJCIO010000084.1 GCA_903970465.1 Gammaproteobacteria bacterium | reverse complement strand
ATCGAGGTGGAAGTCTGGGAGGTGCCGAGCAGCGAACTGGGTTCGTTCCTGACCGGGATACCCGCGCCATTGGGGCTGGGTAAAGTGCAGCTTGCCGATGGACGCTGGGAGAGTGGGTTTATCTGCGAGCCTTATGGCCTGGAAGGTGCTGAAGACATCAGCCAATTTGGCGGCTGGCGCGCGTGGTTGGCAGCTCGCTGATTTAAACCTCACGCAATACCTGTAGCGAGGGGGCTTACCCCCGAAAATCGCGATCACCCACACTTTTGGGTGGTCAATTATTTTCGGGGGCAGGCCGCCTCGCTACATAGATCTGTACGGGCACAAAATGTGCGTGATAATGCACGTTCTTACCACCCGGCACACCCCCATGAGCGATCACACCCTCTGCCCAGCCTGCGGCGCCAGCAACGAATGCACCCTGGCCGATCCAACCACCGCCGACCAGCCCTGCTGGTGCTTCACCGTGAGCATCGGCCCCGCCGTCCTGCAAGCCCTGCCCGCCGAGCTGCGCAACCAGGCCTGCCTGTGCCCGCGCTGCGCCCGGGTCGATGCTCAGCTCAAAGCCGACGCCGACGCCCCGACAATCCGCTAACATAGCCGCCCCTCTTCCAGCCGTTTTGCCTCTATGCGCGTTGATCGTTTCCTCAGCAACCTGCCCCGCTTCAACCGTCAGCAAGTGCGCCTGCTGCTGGTCCAGGGCCGCGTGCAGGTCGATGGCCAACCGGCGCGAGACGGCCATCATCCGGTCAGCGAATTCAGTCAGGTGACGGTCGATAGTGAGGTGCTGCAAGCCGCCCGCCCGCCACGCTATTTCATGCTGCACAAACCCATGGGCTGCGTCAGCGCCACCAGCGACCCGCAGCACCCTACCGTGCTCGACCTGCTCGACGAGCCGGACAAACAGCGGCTGCACATTGCCGGACGCCTGGACTTCAACACCTCCGGCCTGCTGCTCATTACCGACGATGGCCAGTGGTCGCGGCGCCTGACCCAGCCCGGCAGCAAATTGCCCAAGGTCTACCATGTGGAAACCGAGCAGCCAATCGGCGCCCACTACGCCGAGACCTTCGCCAACGGCATCTACTTCGCCTTCGAAGACCTCACCACCCTGCCCGCCCAACTCACCCTGCTGGGCAGCCACAGTGCCCACCTGACATTGGTCGAAGGCCGCTACCATCAGGTCAAGCGCATGTTCGGTCTTTTCCAGAACAAAGTGGTACGTCTGCACCGCGAGCGCATCGGCGAAATCGTCCTCGACCCAGGCTTGGCGCCGGGCCAGTACCGGCCGCTGACCGCTGAAGAGATTCAGCCAATCTGACCCGGCGACCGCTCAGCCGAAAAGGCCCGAACAGGGTCTCGACGTTACTTGCGGGTTCCGGGTTTCACTGCTTGAATCCAAGTGCCGGTCCTGACGTGACTCGGCTGCCGCTCGCGTTTTTCAAGCCGATTTTTTGCCGTCCATCGCCGCCTCGAAGCGCGCGAGAACGGCATGCCCACCTATAACAACAGCCGTCGACCATCCCTCGGATCGACAAGGGCCCCCCTTCCAGGCGTATGCCTACCTGTCATAAACAACGCGCACGCTGGTTGCGCGAATACTCGTTATTGTTTGTCAGGAGTCAAGGACATGAGGCCAGAAATCGCTGTGCTGGATTTACAGGGTCAGTATCGGGTTTACACGGAGTTCTATCGCGCAGAGGCCGCCGCCAAGACCATCATCCTGGTGAACGGCTCATTGGCCACGACCGCCTCCTTCGCCCAGACCGTTCGCAATCTTCATCCCCAGTTCAACGTCGTGCTATTCGACCAGCCTTACGCGGGCAAGTCCAAGCCGCACAACGCCAACGCGCGCTCGCTGACCAAAGAGGAAGAAGGACAGATCCTCCTCGAGCTGATCGACCACTTCGCCGCCGAGCACGTCATGTCCTTCAGTTGGGGGGGCGCCTGCGCCCTGCTGGCCCTGTCGGAGCGGCCTCGGACCTTGGAACGCGCGGTCATCAGCTCGTTCTCGCCGACCATCAACGTGCACATGAACGACTACCTGACCCGCGGCATCGAATACCTGGGCGCCTGCGAGCGCTACAAGGTCGGGGAGCTGATCAACGAGACCATCGGCAAGCACCTGCCGTCGTTGTTCAAGCGCTTCAACTACAAACACGTCAGCACACTGGCCGCGCACGAATACGCACAGATGCACTTTCACGTCAGCGAGGTGCTGCAAAGCAACCTGGGCGGCGCGCTCGAAGCGGCAAGCAACATCAACGTGCCGGTGCTGTTCATGAATGGCGAATGGGACGAATACACCACCCCGCTCGACGCCCGCCTGTTCGGCAAGCACATCCCTCAGAGCCATTTCGTGACCATCCAAAGCGCCGGCCACTTCCTCGACATGGAACACAAGGCCGCCTGCCGTGACAGCCGCCAGGCGCTGATCGACTTCCTGAGCAACACGCCTGCCGAGAAACGCGTGCGCTTTCATCCACGTCCCGCGCAGGATCACCATGCCTTCGCCATTTGACCGTCGATCCCGCCTGTAGCGCTGCCGATTTGTTTTGGCAGGCAGGGCTACGGGGGTGATCTGACTGAATGCGCAGGAAAAAGCTTCAAATCGGGAAGGAGTTCTGGTACAAAGTCAGCCGCAATGAGCGGGTGTCGTAACAGACAGTGCTCCAGCTTCCCAAGTCGACTCGGGATACGTGCTGGACTACCGCATTTTGTGGGCAGTAAATGCGGGTATAGTTTAGTGGTAAAACGAAAGCTTCCCAAGCTTTAGTTGAGGGTTCGATTCCCTCTACCCGCTCCA
>CAJCIO010000083.1 GCA_903970465.1 Gammaproteobacteria bacterium | reverse complement strand
TCTTCATGTC
This sequence comes from Gammaproteobacteria bacterium, assembly GCA_903970465.1. Taxonomy (GTDB): domain Bacteria; phylum Pseudomonadota; class Gammaproteobacteria; order Pseudomonadales; family Pseudomonadaceae; genus Aquipseudomonas. The sequence continues at coordinate 37,020 of CAJCIO010000083.1, read as the reverse complement.
TGGAGCCGTCCCCCCAACCCCTGCTAACATCCGCCCCCTTGATTCACACAGCTGCGGGACTTTCCATGACCACCGTTCGTACGCGCATCGCGCCGTCGCCCACTGGCGACCCCCATGTCGGCACGGCGTATATCGCCCTGTTCAACTATTGCTTCGCCAAACAGCATGGCGGCGAGTTCATCCTGCGCATCGAAGACACCGATCAACTGCGCTCGACCCGCGAGTCCGAACAGCAGATCTTCGACGCCCTGCGCTGGCTGGGCATCGAGTGGAGCGAAGGGCCGGACGTCGGCGGCCCGCACGGCCCGTACCGGCAGAGCGAGCGGGGCGATATCTACAAACAGTACGCCCAGCAACTGGTCGATCTCGGTCATGCCTTCCCGTGCTTCTGCACCAGCGAAGAGCTGGACCAGATGCGCGCCGAGCAACTGGCCCGCGGCGAAACTCCGCGTTACGACGGCCGCGCGTTGCTCCTGTCGGCTGAAGAGGTCGCCCGTCGCCTGGCTGCCGGCGAGCCCCACGTAATCCGCATGAAGGTGCCGACCGAAGGCATCTGCGTGGTCCCGGACATGCTGCGCGGCAACGTCGAGATCCCGTGGGATCGCATGGACATGCAAGTCCTGATGAAGACCGACGGCCTACCCACTTACTTCCTCGCCAACGTGGTCGACGACCACCTGATGGGCATCACCCACGTGTTGCGCGGCGAAGAATGGCTGCCCTCGGCGCCCAAGTTGATGAAGCTTTACGAGTACTTCGGTTGGGAGCAACCGCAGCTGTGCTATATGCCGCTGCTGCGTAATCCGGACAAGAGCAAGCTGTCCAAGCGCAAGAACCCGACCTCGGTGACCTTCTACGAGCGCATGGGCTTCATGCCTGAAGCCATGCTCAACTACCTGGGCCGCATGGGCTGGTCGATGCCCGACGAGCGCGAGAAGTTCAGCCTGGCGGAAATGGTCGAGCATTTCGACCTGTCGCGGGTCTCCCTGGGCGGGCCGATCTTCGATATCGAGAAGCTGTCCTGGCTCAACGGCCAGTGGCTGCGTGAATTGCCGGTGCAGGAATTCGCCACCCGCGTACAGCAGTGGGCGTTCAACAGCGACTACATGATGAAGATCGCGCCCCACGTGCAGGGCAGGGTAGAGACCTTCAGCCAGATCGCACCGTTGGGCGGATTCTTCTTCGCCGGCGGCGTCAATCCGGACGCGAAGCTGTTTGAAAGTAAAAAACTCTCGGGCGACCAGGTGCGCCAGCTGATGCAGTTGATCCTGTGGAAGCTCGAAGCCTTGCGTCAGTGGGAAAAAGATCGCATCACCGGCACCATTCAAACGGTGGTCGACGCGCTGGAGTTCAAGCTGCGTGACGCGATGCCGTTGATGTTCGCCGCCATTACCGGCCAGGCGAGCTCGGTATCGGTGCTCGACGCCATGGAAATCCTCGGGCCGGACCTGACCCGTTTCCGTCTGCGCCAGGCGCTGGACCTGCTGGGCGGCGTTTCGAAGAAAGAAAACAAGGAGTGGGAAAAGCTGCTGGGTACACTCGGCTGATCCCGTCACCTGCGGGAGTGGGCAGAACCCGCTCCCGCAGGGGGAATCCGGTAAGTCACTGTTATCGCGGTAAATTGTTTTGAGATTTTTTTAAAATAAGTTTGACAGCCCAACGGTCCGCACTTAATATGCGCCCCGTCCACACAGCAACACACTGTTTGGGGCTATAGCTCAGCTGGGAGAGCGCTTGCATGGCATGCAAGAGGTCAACGGTTCGATCCCGTTTAGCTCCACCAATTTCCAAGCGTAAGGTTGAGATTTGACTTTACGCTGATCAGTTCCAGACTGATCATTGGTAGAAGGTATGTCCCCTTCGTCTAGTGGCCTAGGACACCGCCCTTTCACGGCGGTAACAGGGGTTCGAGTCCCCTAGGGGACGCCAGTTGTAAAAGGATGAAGCGTGAAGGCTTCATCCCGCCGCAAGGCGATAAATTTGGGGCTATAGCTCAGCTGGGAGAGCGCTTGCATGGCATGCAAGAGGTCAACGGTTCGATCCCGTTTAGCTCCACCAATTTGCCAGGGTTCGCGTTAGCGGATCTGCATGAAGGTTTTGCGTCCCCTTCGTCTAGTGGCCTAGGACACCGCCCTTTCACGGCGGTAACAGGGGTTCGAGTCCCCTAGGGGACGCCACGATTTCCCGCTCTGCGGGACCAAGGCTCATTCGATTATTGAATGGGCCTTTTGTTTTTTCTGGCGGAGCAAAAACCGTCATCCCCGATTCGCTACACTGCGCCCTTGTCGACCACAGCCAAGTGAGAGCCGCGATGAATTGGGACCTGCCCACACCCTTTACGATCGAACTGAGCGTCGGCGCCGACGATATCGATGGCCTCGGGCACGCCAACAACGCCGTGTACGTCAGCTGGCTGGAACGCGGAGCCTGGCGCCATTCCCAGCACCTGGGGCTGGATCTGGTCGCTTATCGGCGGCTCGATCGCGCCATGGCCGTGGTTCGACACGAGATCGATTACCTGGCTGCCGCCTATGAAGATGACCAGTTGGTGCTTGCGACCTGGATCGTCGATTGGGATCAGCGCCTGAAGATGCAACGGCGGTTTCAACTGATCCGTCCGAGTGACGGCGTGACGCTGCTGCGTGCGCAGACCACCTTCGTCTGCATCGAGTTGTCCACGGGCAAGCCCAAGCGCATGCCTGCGGAGTTCATCGAAGGCTATGCGCCGGCCTTGCAATTCGCCTGAGCCGTCGGTTCGCGCACTCTACAGGCGCTGTAGCTCAACCCTGAGGCGAGGGAGATAGTCTGCATTTATCCGACAACCAGTGATTCAGGCTACAATGCCGCGCCCATTTCCGAGACCCCGTTCCCCATGCAAATAGCTTTGGCGCCCATGGAAGGCCTGGTCGATGACATCATGCGCGACGTCCTTACCCGCGTCGGCGGGCTGGACTGGTGCGTGACCGAATTCATTCGCGTCAATGACCGCCTGTTGCCGCCCAGTCAGTTCATCAAGTTCGGCCCCGAGTTGCAGCACGGCGCAAAAACCGCGTCGGGCGTGCCGCTGCGTGTGCAACTGCTGGGCTCCGATCCGGTATTGCTCGGCGAAAACGCCGCGCTGGCTTGCGAGCTGGGGGCGCCGGCCATCGACCTGAACTTCGGCTGCCCGGCCAAGACGGTCAACAAGTCCCGCGGCGGTGCGGTGCTGCTCAAGGAGCCGGAGCTGTTGCATGCGATCCTGCGTGAGGTGCGTCGTGCCACCCCGGCGCATATTCCGGTGACGGCAAAGATGCGCCTTGGCTTCGATAGCCCGGATGTCGCGCTGGTATGCGCCACGGCCCTCGCCGAGGGCGGCGCCGAACAGATCGTCGTGCACGCGCGCACCAAAGTAGAAGGTTACAAGCCGCCGGCGCATTGGGAGTGGGTGGCCAAGGTGCAGGAAGTGGTGAAGGTGCCGGTGTTCGCCAATGGCGATATCTGGACGGTCGACGATTGGCGCCGCTGCCGCGAAGTCAGCGGTGCCAAGGACTTCATGCTCGGCCGGGGCCTGGTGTCGCGCCCTGACCTGGCCCGGCAGATCGTCGCCGCCGCCCAGGGTATCGAGCTGCCGGACATGACCTGGGCAGAGCTATTGCCGTTGATTCAGGACTTCTGGCTGCAGGCTGTGGCCAACCTCACCCCGCGCCAGGCGCCGGGGCGGCTCAAGCAGTGGCTGGCGATGCTGACCCGGACCTACCCTGAGGCCGTGGCGATGTTCGACGTGCTGCGCCGCGAAACCGAACTGACCCACATTGATCGCCTGGTCGGCGTCGAGCGCAGCGTCGCGGCCTGAACCGCGATTGTAGTGGCTTGGGTACGCTTGGCTGCGTTGGTGTTGCGCATGGCCCCTTCGCGAGCAAGCTCTGCTCCCACAGGTGGCTCAGTAGTGGGTTGGGCACGCTTGGATGCGTTGGTGTTGCGCATGGCCCCTTCGCGAGCAAGCTTTGCTCCCACAGGTGGCTCAGTAGTGGCTTGGGTACGCTTGGCTGCGTTGGTGTTGCGCATGGCCCCTTCGCGAGCAAGCTCTGCTCCCACAGGTGGCTCAGTAGCGGCTGGCATGCTGGAAGCGAGCTCTGCTCGCGAAGGGGTCCTGGCGGCGGCACTCAATTCCCGGCCAGCAACATCTCGCGAAACGCCCGCAGTGACAGCGGCTGGCTATGCAGATACCCCTGATACAAGTGACACCCCAGCCCCTGCAGAAACTCCAGCTGATCCGATGCCTCGACGCCCTCGGCGATGACCGTCAGTTCCAGGCTATGGGCCATGGCGACAATGGCGCGAACGATTTCCGCATCGTTAGGGTCATCCGCGGCATCGCGCACAAACGACTGATCGATCTTCAAGGCATCCACCGGCAGGCGCTTGAGGTAGGTCAGCGAGGAATAGCCAGTGCCGAAGTCGTCCATCGCGAAACTCACCCCCAGCTTCTTGAGGGCATGCATCTTGGCGATGGTGTCGTCCAGATCCTGGATCACGATGCCTTCGGTGATCTCCAGCTTCAGCACGCGACAGGGCACAGCATGGGTGCTCAGGCTCAGTAGCACCCGCTCGACGAAGTCACTCTGGCGAAACTGCCGCGGGCTGATATTCACGCACAGGCTGAAGGTGGCAGGATCGATCAAGCCTTCCTGGAGCAATTGCGCGGCGGCGCGACAGGCTTCCTCGAGGATCCAGCTGCCGACCTCCAGGATCATCCCGCTTTCTTCCAGCACCTGAATGAACAGCACCGGCGGCTGCAGACCCAATTCAGGGTGATGCCAGCGCAGCAGTACCTCGGCGCCGACAATGCGTTCGCAGCGTGCGTCCACCTGAGGTTGAAAATTGAGCTGCAGCTCGTTGCGGGCCAGGGCCATGCGCAGGTCGTTCTCCATGCGCAGGCGCTCGACGGCGGCTTTCTGCATCGAGCTGTGAAACAGCTGCGTGGTGTTGCGCCCGGCATCCTTGGCCCGGTAAAGGGCGATGTCGGCGCGTTTGAGCACGTCTGCCGGGGTAGAGCCGTGATCAGGGATCAAGGCGATGCCGATGCTGGGCGTTACCTGCAGGCGATGGCTGTCCAGCGACATCGGCTGCGCCAGCAGTTGGCGGAATTCGTCGGCAGTCCGGCGGACCTGCGCGGTAACATCGCGACGCGTGCCCTTGAGGCCGGTGATCAGCACCACGAACTCGTCGCCGCCCAGGCGCGCCACGGTGTCCTCCATGCGCACCGAGGCTTCGAGCCGAGCGGTGACGATCTTCAGCACCGAGTCGCCGACCGGGTGGCCCAGCGAATCGTTGATGTGCTTGAAGTTGTCGAGGTCGAGGAACAACAGGGCGCCGCGCTGATTGAGCTGCTTGAGCTGGCCTATGTGGTGGCTCAGACGCTCCATCAGCATGGCGCGGTTAGGCAGGTTGGTGAGTGAGTCGTGATAGGCCAGGTGCCGTATCTGCGCCTGGGCGTTGCGCAACTGGCTGACATCGCGGGACGTGCTCAGCAGGCAGGGCTTCTCATCGAGAATGATGGTTTCGACCGACACCTCCACGGTGATCAGTTGGCCCTGGCGTGTGCGCCCGAGCATTTCATGGTGCAGCACGCGGCCGCTGTCCTCGACGGCGATTATCAGGCGCTCGTACTGCCGTTCGTCGGCCCAGATCGGTACGTCATCGACTCTGCGCCCCAGCACGTCCTCGGCGCGATAACCGGTCAGGCGGCAAAAACCGTCGTTGACCTCCAGATAGCGCCCGTTGGCCTTGTTGATGATGGTGATGGCGTCGGGGCTGGAGTGAAACGCCTTGGCGAACTTCTCTTCGCTGGCCTTCAACGCGGCCTCGGCCCGTCGTTGCTTGGTCACGTCGCGCAAAGTGGTGACCAGACACGAGTAGCCGCCGACACGGATCATGCTGCTCGACACCAGGCAGGTCAGGGCGCGGCCAAAGCGACTGTGCACGGTGATGGTCAGTTGATCGAGCGACTGATCGCGCATGAACTGCTGCATGCGCTGCTCGTGGAAGTCGTCGTTGGCCCAGAAGCCCGCCTCGCGGGCAGTGTGGCCAATGATCTGTTTGGTCGTCCAGCCGAAGGTCTGGGTGAATTTGGAGTTGATCTCGATGAATACCCCGTCGCTCAGGCGGGTCACGCAGATCGGATCCGGGCAGGCCTGAAACAGGCTCGAGAACTTCTCTTCGGAGTGCACCAGGCGTTGTTCACGTTCAATTTGCTGGCTGATGCTCGACAGGTTGCCGACCACTTGTCGATTGGCGCCGTCGGCATCCTGATAGATGACGCTACGCTCACGAATGCGGGGATCGATGATCTGCCCGCTGTCCAGGTCCCAATGCCAGCGCACTGACTGCGTTGCCTGGCGGGCAATCCGGGGGTCGTTGTCGTGCTCGCCGCGCACGGTACGCTCCAGCAGGCTGTGCGCTTCGTCTTCGCCAATGTCGACAAATGGATAGAGAGGTGTGGGCATCGATCGCGGACCTTAATTGTTGCCAGTTGCCAGTTGCCAGTTGCCAGTTGCCAGCGCATGAAACCTCAAGTCATGCTTTTCCCACTCAGACCGAGGTGCCGTCAAGCGCCACGTCGGCATCCAGCAAGGCCATAAAGGCGCGGGCCGCGTTGGAGAGCGTTCGTTCGGTGTGCAGGATGTAGCCTAGCTGGCGGCGCAGCTGCATGCCGGGTAAATGAATGGCAGCTACCTGGTCGTCTAGCATGGTGCGCGGCAAGACGCTCCAGGCCAGGCCGATGGACACCATCATCTTGATGGTTTCCAGGTAGTTGGTGCTCATGGAGATGTTCGGCGCCAGGCCCTGCGCCTCGAAATGCCGGCGCACGATATGGTGGGTAAAGGTGTTGGTGCCGGGGAATACCGCCGGGTGCCGGGCGATTTCCTCGAGGCTCACCTGGGCCTGAGTCGCCAGGTGGTGCTCTGCGGAGACCACGAAGTCCAGCGGATCGTCCCACACCGGAACCGCCCGCACCAGAGGGTGCGGATCCGGGGCGAGGGTGATGACCGCCAGCTCGGCGCGGCCGTGGAGGATTTCTTCGTAGGCGGTCTCGGAGTCGAGAAACTGGATGTCCAGGGCCACTGCCGGATACCGCCGGGTAAAGGCCCGCAGGACCGGTGGCAGGCGATGCAGGCCGATGTGATGGCTGGTGGCCAGAGTCAAGCGGCCGCTGACTTCGCCGGTCAGGTTGGTCAGCGCTCGCCGGGTGTCGTCCAGTACATTGAGGATCTGGTAGGCGCGGGGCAGCAGGGCACGCCCGGCCTCCGTCAGGCTGACTTCACGCCCAAGCCGGTCGAACAGGCGTACATTGAGTTGCTGTTCGAGGCTGGCGATGCGTTTGCTGACGGCCGGTTGGGTCAGGTGCAGGCGTTCTCCGGCGCTGGAGAAGCTGCCGTATTCGGCGATGGCGATGAAGGCGTTTAGATTGGCGAAGTCCACCGATTCGAATTCCTTTTGGTTATCCAAAGCATAAAAATTATGAATTTGAGTTATCCAATCTAACCTCTTACCATCTACCCCACAAGCCAAGTGGTTATTGGCACAGAATGAAGCTGATGAGGAACCGTCTGATGGCTGGCAAAACGCTCTATGACAAGCTCTGGGATTCGCACTTGGTCAAGCAGCGCGACGATGGCTCGGCGCTGATTTATATCGATCGTCACATCATCCATGAAGTGACCTCGCCGCAAGCCTTCGAAGGCCTGCGCCTGGCCGGGCGAAAGCCTTGGCGCATCGACGCCAACATCGCCACGCCGGACCACAACGTGCCGACCACACCGGAGCGCAAGGGCGGAATCGAAGCCATCGCCGACCAGGTTTCGCGCCTGCAAGTGCAGACCCTCGACGACAACTGCGACGAATACGGCATCACCGAATTCAAGATGAACGACGTGCGCCAAGGCATCGTCCATGTCATCAGCCCGGAGCAGGGCGCGACCTTGCCGGGCATGACGGTGGTCTGCGGTGACTCGCACACCTCGACCCACGGCGCCTTTGGGGCCCTGGCCCACGGCATCGGCACTTCCGAGGTCGAGCACGTGCTCGCCACCCAGTGCCTGGTCGCCAAGAAGATGAAAAACATGCTGGTCAGCGTTGAAGGCCAATTGCCGGCCGGCGTGACCGCCAAAGACATCGTCCTGGCCGTGATCGGCAAGATCGGCACCGCCGGCGGTAACGGCCATGCCATCGAGTTCGCGGGCAGCGCGATCCGTGACCTGTCTGTCGAAGGCCGCATGACCATCTGCAACATGTCCATCGAAGCCGGTGCCCGTGTGGGCCTGGTCGCGGCGGACGAAAAAACCGTGGCCTACGTCGAAGGCCGTCCGTTTGCACCCAAGGGTGAGGACTGGATCAAGGCGGTAGAAGCCTGGAAAGACCTGGTCACCGACGCCGACGCCGTGTTCGACACGGTGGTCGAGCTCGACGCCGCTCAGATCAAGCCGCAAGTCAGCTGGGGCACTTCCCCCGAGATGGTCCTGGCCGTGGATCAGAACGTGCCGGACCCCGCCAAGGAGACCGACCTGATCAAGCGTGGCTCCATCGAGCGCGCCCTCAAGTACATGGGCCTGACCGCCAACCAGGCGATCACCGATATCCAACTCGATCGCGTGTTTATCGGCTCGTGCACCAATTCGCGGATCGAAGACCTGCGCGCCGCCGCCGAGATCGCCAAGGGCCGCAAGGTCGCGTCGACCATCAAGCAGGCGATCGTGGTCCCGGGCTCGGGCCTAGTCAAAGCCCAGGCCGAAAAAGAAGGCCTGGACAAGATCTTCGTTGAAGCCGGTTTCGAATGGCGTGAACCCGGCTGCTCGATGTGTCTGGCGATGAACCCTGACCGCCTGGAATCGGGCGAGCATTGTGCATCGACCAGCAACCGCAACTTCGAAGGCCGTCAAGGCGCCGGTGGCCGTACCCACCTGGTGAGCCCGGCCATGGCCGCCGCCGCTGCCGTCACCGGCCGCTTTATCGATGTTCGCGAATTGACCCAGGGAGACGCAGCATGAAAGCCTTTACTCAAGTCACCGGCCTCGTCGCGCCCTTGGATCGTGCCAACGTCGACACCGACCAGATCATTCCCAAGCAGTTCTTGAAGTCGATCAAGCGCACCGGCTTTGGCCCCAACCTGTTCGACGAATGGCGTTACCTGGACGTGGGCCAGCCCTACCAGGACAACTCCAAGCGCCCGCTGAACAAGGAATTCGTCCTCAACCACGCGCGTTATCAAGGCGCCAGCGTGCTGCTGGCCCGGGAGAACTTCGGTTGCGGTTCGAGCCGCGAGCATGCCCCCTGGGCCTTGGACGAATACGGCTTTCGTTGCGTGATCGCGCCGAGCTATGCCGATATCTTCTTCAACAACAGCTTCAAGAACGGTCTGCTGCCGATCATCCTCAGCGACGCTGAAGTCGATGAACTGTTCAAGCAGGTCGAAGCCAACCCGGGTTATGAATTGCAGGTCGATCTGGCCAGCCAGACCGTCACCCGCCCGGACGGCCAGACGCACAAGTTCGAGATCGACGAGTTCCGCAAGCACTGCCTGCTCAACGGCCTCGACGACATCGGCCTGACCCTGATGGATGGCGATGCGATCGCCACCTTCGAGAGCAAGCACCGCGCCAGCCAGCCGTGGCTGTTTCGCGACTGAGGTCAAAAGCTTCGTGGGCGAGCCTGGCTCCCACGGTCGTACAGCTGTAGGAGCACGGCTTGCCCGCGAAGAGGCCCTTGCGACAGCACGCGATCTTGCAGCATTCGGACACATTTCAGCAGAACAACGAGGAACCCATGAGCAAGCAGATTCTGATTCTCCCAGGCGACGGTATCGGTCCGGAAATCATGGCCGAAGCGGTCAAGGTGCTGGAGCTGGCCAACGACAAGTACGCTCTGGGCTTCGCCCTGCAGCATGACGTGATCGGTGGCGCTGCCATCGACAAGCACGGCGTGCCGCTGGCCGACGAGACCCTCGAGCGTGCCCGTGCCGCCGACGCCGTGCTGCTGGGCGCCGTGGGCGGCCCGAAATGGGACAAGATCGAACGCGACATCCGTCCGGAACGCGGTCTGCTGAAAATCCGTTCGCAACTGGGCCTGTTCGGCAACCTGCGTCCGGCCATCCTCTACCCGCAATTGGCCGAGGCCTCCAGCCTCAAGCCTGAAGTGGTCGCAGGCCTGGATATCCTCATCGTTCGTGAGCTGACCGGCGGTATCTACTTCGGCGCGCCACGCGGCACCCGTGTACTGGACAACGGCGAGCGCCAGGGTTACGACACTCTGCCGTACAGCGAGAGCGAAATCCGCCGCATCGCCGTGGTCGGCTTTGAAAGCGCGCAAAAGCGCGGCAAGAAGCTCTGCTCCGTGGACAAGGCCAACGTGTTGGCCTCCAGCCAGTTGTGGCGTGAAGTGGTCGAAGAAGTGGCCAAGGATTATCCGGACGTCGAACTCAGCCACATGTATGTCGACAACGCCGCCATGCAACTGGTGCGCGCGCCCAAGCAGTTTGACGTGATCGTCACGGATAACATGTTTGGCGACATTCTGTCGGATCAGGCTTCCATGCTCACCGGTTCTATCGGCATGCTGCCGTCGGCGTCGCTGGATTCGAGCAACAAAGGCATGTACGAGCCGTGCCACGGCTCGGCGCCGGACATCGCTGGCAAGGGCATTGCCAACCCGTTGGCGACCATTTTGTCAGTGTCGATGATGCTGCGTTACAGCTTCAACCAGCAGGCTGCCGCCGACGCCATCGAGAAGGCTGTGAGCCTGGTGCTCGATCAGGGCCTGCGCACTGGCGACATCTGGAGCGAAGGCTGTGCCAAGGTCGGTACACAGGAAATGGGCGATGCAGTAGTCGCCGCGCTGCGGAATCTGTAATCTCTTGGGCCCGCTGCAACAGGCAGCGGCCCACTTTTTGTTGAAGGTGTAGTTGCGATGAAACGTGTAGGTCTGATCGGTTGGCGCGGAATGGTCGGTTCCGTGCTTATGCAGCGGATGCTCGAAGAGGGTGATTTCGACCTGATCGAGCCGGTGTTCTTCACCACTTCCAATGTGGGCGGCCAAGGCCCTGCAGTGGGCAAGGATATTGCTCCGCTCAAGGACGCTTACAGCATTGACGAACTGAAAACCCTGGACGTGATCCTCACCTGCCAAGGCGGCGACTACACCAGCGAAGTCTTCCCCAAGCTGCGTGAAGCCGGCTGGCAGGGCTATTGGATCGACGCCGCCTCCAGTTTGCGCATGCAGGATGATGCGGTCATTGTCCTCGATCCGGTCAACCGCCGGGTCATCGACCAGCAGCTGGACGCCGGTACCCGGAACTTCATCGGCGGCAATTGCACCGTCAGCTTGATGCTGATGGGCCTGGGCGGTCTCTTCGAGGCCGGTCTGGTGGAGTGGATGAGCGCCATGACCTACCAGGCCGCTTCGGGTGCCGGTGCGCAGAACATGCGCGAGCTGATCAAGCAGATGGGCGCTACCCACGCGGCCGTCGCCGATGAACTGGCCAACCCGGCCAGTGCCATTCTCGACATCGACCGCAAGGTGGCCGAGGCCATGCGCAGCGATGCCTACCCCACCGAGAACTTCGGCGTGCCGCTCGCTGGCAGCCTGATTCCGTGGATCGACAAAGAGCTGCCGAACGGCCAGAGCCGTGAAGAATGGAAGGCCCAGGCCGAGACCAACAAGATCCTCGGCCGCTTCAAGAGCCCGATCCCGGTCGACGGTATTTGCGTGCGCATCGGCGCCATGCGGTGCCACAGCCAGGCGCTGACCATCAAGCTCAACAAGGATGTGCCGATCGCCGACATCGAAGGCATGATCAGCCAGCACAATCCTTGGGTGAAACTGGTGCCCAACCAGCGTGAAATCAGCATGCAGGAACTGTCGCCGACCAAGGTGACCGGCACGCTGAACATTCCGGTCGGGCGTCTGCGCAAGCTGAACATGGGCTCGCAGTACCTGGGCGCGTTTACCGTCGGTGACCAGCTGCTGTGGGGCGCCGCCGAACCGCTGCGCCGCATGCTGCGGATTCTGTTGGAGCGTTGATCGCTGTGGTATGACAAAAGCCCGCGCCTCCCCGGAGTCGCGGGTTTTTTTGTGGGGAACTTGATGGCCCCTTCGCGGGCACAGCCCGCAAGTGGACGCAGGATTTCCAATCCACCTCCATTCCCGATAAAGTGCCGCCCCCCTGTAATGCTCGAGGATTAGCCCATGACCCAGACTTTCGATATCGCCATCGTCGGCGCCACCGGTACGTTGGGCGAAACCCTGGTGCAGGTCCTCGAAGAGCGGGATTTCCCGGTAGGCGCTCTGCATTTGTTGGCCAGCAGCGAGTCGGCCGGCGCTTCGGTGGCGTTCCGCGGCAAGAACGTGCGGGTCCGCGAGGTCGATGACTTCAACTTCGCCCAGGTGCGCCTGGTGTTCTTCGCTGCGGGCCCTGCGGTCAGCCGCAGCTACAGCGAGCGCGCCCGCGTGGCGGGTTGCACGATCATCGATCTGGCTGCCGACGCCGGTGTACCGAATCTGGTGCCAGAGGCAAATAGCCAGCGTTTGGCCGATTTGCCCACGCCGGTGCATGTCGCCAGCCCTGGCTCCACCGCCGTCGCGCTGGCCGTACTGTTGGCCCCGCTGCGCGAGCAGCTGCAATTGCAGCAGGTCACCGTCACCGCTTGCCTGGCTGTCTCTGCCCTTGGCCGTGAAGCCGTCAGCGAACTGGCCCGGCAAACCGCCGAACTGCTCAATGTTCGCCCGCTCGAACCGCACTTTTTTGACCGCCAGGTTGCCTTCAACGTGCTGCCCCAGGTCGGCAAGCCGGACGCGCAAGGTCATCTGAATCTTGAACGGCGTGTGGTCAGCGAATTGCGCGAATTGCTGGATATGCCTTTACTGAAGGTTTCAGTCAGTTGCATCCAGGTGCCGGTGTTCTTTGGTGACAGCTTTACCGTGTCGTTGCGCACTGGCGGCCCGGTCGATCTGGCCAAGGTGACCGCTGCGCTGGATTCGGCGGCCAGTATCGAGCGGGTCGAAAACGATGATTACCCGACGCCGGTGGGTGATGCCGTGGGCCAGGATGTGGTCTATGTCGGTCGTTTGCGCAGTGGTGTCGATGACCCGAATGAATTGAATCTGTGGGCCACCGTCGACAACGTCCGCAAGGGCGGTGCACTCAACGCTGTGCAGTTGGCTGAATTGTTGATAAAAGACCTTCTGTAAAAGATACTTGGCAACACTTTGTATAAAGTATCTCGCTTGCCGAGGAATGTTCAGACAAGGATTGAGACCATGGTTCACGTTCGCAAACTGGTGTTAGCAATAGCCGCCGCTTCGGCGCTGTCATCCGGTATGGCGCAGGCGCTGGTGCTGGGCGAACTGACCCTGAAGTCAACGGCCAATCAACCGCTGCTGGCCGAGATCGAGTTGCGCGACGTGCGCGACCTCACCGCCGCCGAGGTGGTGCCGACGCTGGCGCCGCCTGACGCCTTCGCCAAGGCCGGGGTGAGCCGTGACGGGTATCTCAATGATCTGGTGTTTACGCCCGTCATCAATGCCACTGGCCGCAGCGTCATTCGCGTGACGTCCAGCCAGCCGCTGTCGGCGCCGATGGTCAAATTCCTCGTGCAAGTGGTCTATCCGGCCGGCCGGCTGATGCGTGACTACAGCGTGCTGGTCGACCCTGCGCACTTCTCGCCGCAAGCCGCCGCCGCGCAAAACGCGCCACGCCCTGCGGTCACGGGAGCCAACACCACCAGCAAATACACCACTACATCGCGCGATACCCTGTGGGAAATCGCGGCGCGCTATCGCAATGGCGCAACGGTGCAGCAGACCATGCTGGCGATCCAGGCGCTAAACCCGGATGCTTTTATCGACGCCAACATCAACCGTCTCAAGTCTGGGCAGGTATTGCGCCTGCCCGACGGCCAGCAAGCCACCGCATTGCCGCAAAACGATGCTATCGCTGAAGTCGCCAGGCAGAACGCCGCGTGGCGTGATGGCCGGCGCCTTGGCCCTCGGGCGCAGCAGCTCGACGCCACTCGCCGTGGTTCGGGCAATGCCGCGCCAGATGCCAACGCGCAGCAAGATAAACTCAGCCTGGTCTCGGGCGCCCGTTCCAATGGCAAGGGCGCCGCAGGCGATGCGCGAGTGCTCAACGACAAGCTGGCAACCACCCAGGAAGATCTCGACGCCACGCGCCGTAACAACGACGAGCTGAAAAGCCGTAACGGCGATCTGCAAGGCCAGATCGACAAGCTGCAAAAACTGATTCAGCTCAAGAATGACCAACTCGCTCGTTTGCAGGCCGCTGGCATCGACGTCAATGCCGGCAACGCGGCGGGTGCTGCAGCCGGTGCAGCGGCTGCGGGCGCGGCGACGCCCGGCAGCGCTGCGCCTGCCACCTCGGCCACACCGCCTGGCGGCGAGAGTGCCGTGGCCCCTGGCACCGCGCCAGGTGCTGCGCCAACACCGCCGATCGATGCCACTCTGACGCCCGGCACGCCTGCTGTGCCCAGCGCTGCGCCAGCCACGCCAACGCCCGCTACCGAAACACCCGTCGTCGTGCCTGCAGAGGCCCAGCCCGGCTTGCTCGACAAGATGCGCAGCAACCCCATCCTCTACGGCCTGATCGCCGGGGGCGTGGTGCTGCTGTTGCTACTCGGTGCACTGCTGCTGGCACGTCGACGCAATGCGTTGGCCGAAGCGGAAAAGCACAAGCGCATGGCGGCAGCGCTGACCGATGAGCCGCTGTATCGCGAAGAAGATTTCGACATGCCTCCGGGCACCTTCGACGGCCTCGAAACCCCGCCGAATGTACGTTTGACCCCAGCAGCCATGGCCGCTGCGGCCGCAGCCGCTCAGGCTTCCGAGCACCATGAGCAATCCACCAACGCGGTTTACCGTCCGGCTCCGCCTCTGGCCCTCGACACGCCGCCCTCGGTCGCCTCGCTGGTGGTCGCCCCGGCCGCTGACGATGTGCTGCTGGAAGCCGAGCGGGCCATTGATCACGGCCGCTTGAACCACGCCGCCGATATCCTCGAAGCGGCGGTGACCCGTGAGCCGGAACGCAGTGATTTGCGCCTCAAGCTGATGGAAGTCTACGCCCAGCAAGGTGATCGCGATGCCTTCGTCGGCGAGGAGCGCCAGTTGGTCGCCAACGGCCGTAATCATGCCGAGGCCGAGGCCCTCAAAGAGCGCTACCCGGCCATGCTGGGGGCTGCGGCCCTGGGCCTGAGTGCCGCTGCGGTGGCAGCCGAACTCGACGCGCAGTACGTCAAGGATCTGCTCAGTGAAGACGTGCCCGCCGATGCACCCGAGCCGATCGGTGATGTGTTCGACACCGACTTCGACCTCAGCCTGGATGGCGTAGACCCGCTCACCGCGACGGACGATGACGAGTTGGACGGCGCCGAGGCCGAGAGCGATTTCGATGCCTTGCTGGCCCGTAGCACCGCAGAGCAACAGGCGGTGGGTGACGAGCTGGCGGATTTCGATCTCGACCTCGGAGCCGACGATCCGGCGCCGTCTGCGTTGGACGACCTGGACACTGTCGAGCCGTTGAGCACGCTGGACGAGCCGGCCAGGCCGGTGGTGTCGCCGGTCAAGGAGGAGGTCGACCTGTCCTCCGACTTCGACCTGTCGTTGCCCGACGATGACGATGTCGAATCGAAGAAATTCGCCTCCGACCTGGATGACGTCAACGCCGAACTCGATCGCCTGTCGCAGACCATGGCCAAGCCGGCGCTCAGTACCGGCGCCGATGATCTGGACGACGAGTTCGACTTCCTGGCGGGTACTGATGAGGTCACCACCAAACTCGATCTGGCCCGCGCCTATATCGAGATGCAGGACGCCGACGGCGCCCGTGACATCCTCGATGAAGTGGTCAAGGAAGGCAGCGAAGCGCAGCGCACTGAAGCGCGCAAGATGCTCTCCAGCCTGGCGTGAACCCGGAACGCTGTAGCGAGGGGGCAAACCCCTCGCTACATGCGCCGCCTCGATACCCGTATAATCCCCGCCATCAAGCAATCGACAGGCTGTAACCCCGTGGAATTCATCGACAACTCAGCCGCCGAACGGGCGGCTGACGGCTTTTTCAGAATCGCGCTGGGCGTGGAGTACAAAGGCTCGCGCTACAGCGGCTGGCAACGCCAGGCCTCGGGCGTCAAGACCGTGCAGGAAACCCTCGAGAAGGCCCTGTCCAAGGTCGCCGACTCACCGGTGTCCTTGATGTGTGCCGGGCGCACCGACGCCGGGGTGCATGCCTGTGGCCAGGTGGTGCATTTCGACACTCAGGCCGAGCGCAGCCTCAAGGCCTGGGTCATGGGCGCCAACATCAATTTGCCCCACGACGTCAGCGTCAGCTGGGCGCGGGTCATGCCAGCGGATTTCCATGCGCGATTCAAGGCCATCGCCCGGCGTTATCGCTACGTGATCTACAACGATCAGATCCGCCCCGCGCATCTGAATGAAGAGATCACCTGGAACCACCGCCCTCTGGACGTGACACGCATGGCCGAAGCCGCCCAGGCGCTGGTCGGCACCCATGACTTCAGCGCCTTTCGCGCGGGTCAGTGCCAGGCCAAGTCGCCGGTCAAGAAGGTCCACCATCTGCGAGTCACCCAGCACGGCAAGATGATCGTCATCGATATCCGCGCCAACGCCTTCCTGCACCACATGGTGCGCAACATCGCCGGGGTGCTGATGACCATCGGTGCCGGCGAGCGCCCGGTAGACTGGGCGCGAGAGGTGCTGGAAAGCCGCATCCGCCGTACCGGTGGGGTCACGGCACATCCTTTTGGCCTGTATCTGGTGCAAGTGGAATACCACGACTGCTTCCCGCTGCCGGAGCGCTACATCGGCCCGCACTTCCTGACGGGCTTCGAAACACTCCCGGGCTGACGCTGCCCTCGGCATTTGCTACCATCCGGGACTTTACCCGTGCGACGAGGTTGTTTGGATATGTCCGCCGTTCGCAGCAAAATCTGCGGTATTACCCGCATAGAGGACGCGCTGGCTGCAGCCGAGGCCGGCGCCGACGCCATTGGGCTGGTGTTTTATGCCAAGAGCCCGCGGGCTGTCACGGCGGTGCAGGCGCGCGAGATCGTCGCCGCGCTGCCGCCATTCGTGACCACGGTGGGCCTGTTCGTCAATGCCAGCCGCTGCGAGCTCAACGAAATCCTCGAAGTGGTGCCGCTTGATCTGCTGCAGTTCCATGGCGATGAAACCCCAGCCGACTGTGAGGGCTATCATCGCCCCTGGATCAAGGCGCTGCGGGTGCGCCCGGGTGACGATCTGGAAGCCGCCTGCAAGCTATACCACGGCGCGCGGGGCATTCTGCTGGACACCTTCGTGGCTGGCGTGCCCGGCGGTACGGGTGAGGCGTTCGACTGGTCGCTGGTCCCCGAGCACCTGAGCAAGCCGATCATCCTCGCGGGTGGGCTGTCGGCGCGGAACGTCAGTGAAGCCATCGCGCAAGTGCGGCCCTACGCAGTAGACGTCAGTGGTGGGGTAGAGGCCGCGAAGGGCATCAAGGATCACGACAAGATCCTGGCCTTCATGGCAGCAGTAAAAGGCGCCAAGTAAACCTGTGGGGGCGGGTTCTGCCCGCGAAGGCTTCACAAGCTTCGCAGGCAGAGCCCGCCCCACAGGGAAAAGAGTGTGACGGCTGGCCAGTAGCCGCCGTCCACCTGTTTCGCGGCGGAATTCGCGCTGCACTGAATTCGCAACACACATGAATACGCTCAAGGGCATACGCGGGACCTCGAAACGCCAGACGTTCGGTCCCCCGGTACTGGAGAAAAGCAAGCATGAGCAACTGGTTGGTAGACAAACTGATCCCTTCGATCATGCGGTCCGAGGTGAAAAAGAGCTCGGTTCCTGAAGGCCTGTGGCACAAGTGCCCGTCCTGCGAAGCGGTGCTGTATCGCCCGGAGCTGGAAAAGACCCTGGACGTTTGCCCCAAGTGCAACCACCACATGCGCATCGGCGCGCGTGCACGCCTGGACATCTTCCTCGACGCCGACGGCCGTAACGAACTCGGTGCCGATCTGGAACCGGTCGACCGCCTGAAGTTTCGCGACGGCAAGAAGTACAAGGACCGCCTGACCGCTGCGCAAAAGCAGACCGGCGAGAAAGACGCCCTCATCTCCATGAGCGGTACCCTGCTGGGCATGCCAGTGGTGTGCAGTGCCTTTGAATTCTCGTTCATGGGCGGCTCCATGGGCGCCATCGTCGGCGAGCGTTTCGTGCGGGCTGCCAATTATGCGCTGGAAAACCGCTGCCCGATGATCTGCTTCGCTGCCTCCGGTGGTGCGCGCATGCAGGAAGCGCTGATCTCGCTGATGCAGATGGCCAAGACCTCGGCCGTGCTGGCGCGCCTGCGCGAAGAAGGCATCCCGTTCATCTCGGTATTGACTGACCCGGTCTACGGCGGTGTTTCCGCCAGCCTGGCGATGCTTGGCGACGTGATCGTCGGCGAGCCCAAAGCCCTGATCGGCTTTGCCGGGCCACGGGTGATCGAGCAGACGGTGCGGGAAAAATTGCCTGAAGGTTTCCAGCGCAGCGAATTCCTCCTGGAGCACGGCGCTATCGATATGATCATCCACCGTCAGGAATTGCGCCCACGCCTGGGAAGCCTGCTGGCGCAGATGATGGGTCTGCCGACTCCCGTCTATGTCGCCGCGCCTATCGAGCCGATCGTCGTGCCGCCGGTGCCTGCCAACGTATGATCCAGCGCGGCCTGGGCGAATGGCTCGCCTATCTCGAGCAGTTGCACCCCTCGGCCATCGACATGGGCCTGGAACGTTCGCAGCAAGTGCTCGAACGTTTGCAGCTCGGCGCCTTGGCACCGCGGGTGATCACCGTCACCGGTACCAACGGCAAGGGCTCGACCTGTGCGTTCCTCGCTTCGTTGTTGCGGGCCCAAGGGTTGCGGGTCGGCGTCTATACCTCGCCGCATTTGATTCGTTACAACGAACGGGTGCAGGTCGATGGCGTCGAAGCCACCGACCAGGCGTTGTGCGAGGCCTTTGCCGCCATCGAAGCGGCCCGCGGTGACATCTCCCTGACCTACTTCGAAATGGGCACCCTGGCCGCTTTCTGGCTGTTCGCCCGTGCGTCGCTGGATGCCGTGGTGCTGGAAGTGGGCCTGGGTGGACGGCTGGATGCGGTCAATCTGATCGACGCCGACCTGTCCCTGATCACCAGTATCGGTATCGACCATAGCGACTGGCTGGGCGATAGCCGCGAGTCGGTGGCGTTCGAGAAGGCCGGCATCCTGCGTCAGGGCCGTCCAGCGCTGTGCGGCGATGTCGACCCGCCGCAACCCTTGCTCGACAAGATCGCAGAGTTGAGCTCCCCGGCGTTTATCCGCGGTCTTCAGTACGATGTGCGTATCGGCAGCGATAGCTGGGCCTGGTCGGGGCTGAGCGGGGAGGGCGAGCGCATCGAATTGCTCGACCTGCCGCTGCTCGACCTGCCCATGGAAAACGCCGCATTGGCGTTGCAGGCCTATAGCCTCACCGGCTTGCCATGGGATGCCACCCAGATCACCGCCGCGTTGCTGAGTACCCGGGTGACCGGGCGCCTGGATCGCCGGGCCTATCAGTGGCAGGGCAAGCGTATCAACGTGCTGCTCGATGTCGGTCACAACCCGCATGCTGCCGAGTATCTGGCCCGTCGCTTGGCTGCCCGTGCGCCTGCCGGTCAGCGCCTGGCGGTGTTCGGCTTGCTGACCGACAAGGATCTCGACGGCGTGCTTGCGCCGTTGGTCGGCGTGGTACAGGACTGGGCGGTCACGCCCTTGCCGACTCCCCGCAGCCGTACCGCTGCGCAATTGCAGGAAGCATTGCAGAACCTTGGCGCCTCGGCAGCGTCCTATGGCAGTGTCGCTCACGCGTTGCAGGCTCAGTGCGAGCGTGCGACTGGCGAGGACGAAATCCTCCTGTTCGGATCATTTTTCTGTGTTGGCGAGGCCTTGCAATGGCTCGAGCACAACGCCCTGGAGGTAGGTGAGCATGGCTCTGCTGGATAACCCGTTCAAGCAACGGATGGTGGGTGCGCTGGTGCTGATCGCGCTTGCGGTGATCTTCTTGCCGATGCTTTTTTCGCGTCAGGATGAAATGCGCGAAGTACGTGTCGATGCGCCGACCGCGCCACAAGCTCCGGTGCAGCCGCAGGTCCAGGTGCAACCGGTGCAGGTACCACAGCAGCAACCCGTCGCTCAGGAGCCGGTTCCTGAAGGCGCCGACATGGCCGAAGAGCAGACCAGCGCGCCGCTGCCGCCCGCTGCCAGCGTGAGTGCCCCTGTCAACGCGCCAGCCAATGTGCCGAAGCCGACCGCCGTCGCGCCAGCGACAGCCAGCAAACCAAGCATGCCCATCGGCGGTGCAGCGCCAAGCAAGCCTGCCACTACGCCGCCACCGGCAGTGGCCACGGCCTCGAAACCAGTGGCTGCTGCTCCTTCCGCGCCCACCAAGATCGACCCCAACGGCTTGCCGGTCAGCTGGTCGGTCCAACTCGCCAGCCTGTCTTCCCGTGACGGCGCCGACAATCTGCAGAAGACGCTGCGTACCCAAGGGTATAACGCCTATGTGCGTTCGGCTGATGGCAAGAACCGTGTGTATGTCGGGCCACTGGTCGATCGCGCGGAGGCCGAGCGCCTGCGCGATACGCTCAATCGCCAGCAGAGCCTCAAGGGCTTTGTGGTGCGCTTCGAGCCCGAGCGCGGTTAAGCGCTTCGCGGGCAGAGCCTGCTCCCACGGATGCGCACTGCACTGTGGGAGCGGGCACTGCCCGCGAAGGGACCGTGAGCCACTCTCTTTGGCATCGATAGCCGTGCTAAATCGCCGCTCTTAACATTCCCCGCTTACCGCAACGCCCCCGCTCTGCTAAAATGCGCCGCCTTAACCGTCTGCGGACTGCACCGTGCCATTTACCTACGTCGATTGGGCGATTATTGCGATAATCGCCATCTCCGCGTTGATCAGTCTGAGCCGAGGCTTCGTCAAAGAGGCCCTGTCGCTGGTCACGTGGATCATCGCCGGTGCGGTGGCATGGATGTTCGGTGGCGGTCTGGCGCAGTATCTCGAGCCCTATATCCAGACGCCTTCAGCCCGTGTCATTGCCGGGTGCGCCATTCTTTTCGTTGCCACGCTGATTGTCGGGGCAATGGTCAACTATCTGATCAGCGAACTGGTTCGCGTCACCGGCCTATCCGGGACCGACCGTTTTCTGGGCATGGTCTTCGGCGCTGCGCGCGGAGGCCTGCTGGTCGTGGTTGCGGCCGGGCTGTTGAGCCTGGGCCCGGTACAACAGGATCCGTGGTGGCAACAATCGCAGTTGCTGCCCAAGTTTTTATTGGTCGCTGACTGGTCGAAAAACCTCATTCTGGGGATGACCAGTCAGTGGCTCGCCAGCGGAATCAGCTCACCAGTTGATCTTCCGTTCAAGGATCACCTCTTGCCGGCCGTCACCAAAGGCCAGTAAGGGTTGTTCAGTTCAGATTCACTACGTAGGGGTTGGGTCGCATGTGTGGCATCGTCGGTATCGTCGGCAAGTCGAACGTCAATCAGGCGCTGTATGACGCCTTAACCGTTCTCCAGCATCGGGGCCAGGACGCTGCCGGTATTGTAACCAGTCACGATGGCAAGCTGTTCCTGCGCAAGGACAACGGCCTGGTGCGCGACGTGTTCCAGCAGCGCCACATGCAGCGTCTGGTCGGCGCCATGGGCATCGGCCACGTGCGCTATCCAACGGCCGGCAGCTCCACGTCCGCCGAAGCGCAGCCGTTCTACGTCAACTCGCCGTACGGCATCACCCTGGCGCATAACGGCAATCTGACCAACGTCGAGCAACTGGCCAAGGAGATCTACGAGTCTGACCTGCGTCACGTCAACACCAACTCCGATTCCGAAGTCCTGCTCAACGTCTTTGCCCATGAACTGGCGGTGCGCGGCAAGCTGCAGCCCACCGAAGAAGACGTGTTCGCTGCCGTGACCGACGTGCACAAGCGCTGCAAGGGCGGTTACGCCGTGGTCGCGATGATCACTGGTTACGGCATCGTCGGTTTCCGCGACCCCCATGCCATACGTCCGATCGTGTTCGGTCAGCGTCATACCGACGAAGGCGTCGAGTACATGATCGCCTCTGAAAGCGTCTCGCTGGACGTGCTCGGCTTCACCCTGATTCGTGACCTGGCACCTGGCGAAGCGGTTTACATCACCGAAGACGGCAAGCTGTATACCCGTCAGTGCGCACCTAACCCGCAATATGCGCCGTGCATTTTCGAACACGTCTACCTGGCGCGTCCTGACTCGATCATCGACGGCATCTCGGTGTACAAAGCGCGTCTGCGCATGGGCGAGAAGCTGGCCGAGAAGATCCTGCGCGAGCGTCCTGAGCACGACATCGACGTGGTCATCCCGATCCCTGACACCAGCCGCACGGCGGCGCTGGAGCTTGCCAACCACCTGGGCGTCAAGTTCCGCGAAGGCTTCGTCAAGAACCGCTACATCGGCCGGACCTTCATCATGCCGGGCCAGGCCGCACGGAAAAAATCCGTGCGCCAGAAGCTCAACGCCATCGAACTGGAATTCCGCGGCAAGAACGTGATGCTGGTGGACGACTCTATCGTACGCGGCACCACCTGCAAGCAGATCATTCAGATGGCCCGCGAAGCGGGTGCCAAGAACGTCTACTTCTGCTCTGCCGCGCCGGCCGTGCGCTACCCGAACGTCTACGGCATCGACATGCCGAGTGCGCACGAACTCATCGCGCACAACCGCAGCACCCAGGACGTCGCTGACCTGATCGGCGCCGACTGGCTCATCTACCAGGACCTGCCAGACCTGATCGACGCGGTCGGCGGTGGCAAGGTCAAGATCGACAACTTCGATTGCGCGGTATTCGACGGCAAGTACGTGACCGGTGATATCGATGCGCATTACCTGCACAAGATCGAGCAGGCGCGCAACGACTCCTCAAAGGTCAAGACCCAAGCCGTGAGCGCGATCATCGATCTGTACAACAACTAAGGAGTCGATGCATGACACAGGAATGGGACGCAGGTCGGCTGGACAGTGATCTGGAGGGCGTCTCGTTCGACACCCTCGCAGTGCGCGCCGGCCAGCACCGCACACCGGAAGGGGAGCACAGCGATCCGCTGTTCTTCACTTCCAGCTACGTTTTTCGCACCGCTGCCGACGCCGCCGCGCGTTTTGCCGGTGAAGTGCCGGGCAACGTCTACTCGCGCTACACCAATCCCACCGTGCGCTCGTTCGAAGAGCGCATGGCAGCGCTTGAAGGCGCCGAGCAGGCAGTGGGCTTCTCCACCGGCATGGCGGCCATCACCGCCATCGCCATGGGCCTGTGCAGCGCTGGCGATCACGTGCTGATCTCGCAAAGCGTGTTCGGCTCGACCATCAGCCTGTTCGACAAGTACTTCAAGCGCTTCGGCATCGAGATCGATTACGTGCCGCTGGTCAATCTTGAAGGCTGGGAAAAGGCTATCAAGCCCAACACCAAGTTCCTGTTCGTCGAGTCGCCTTCAAATCCATTGGCCGAGTTGGTGGACATCGCCGCACTCGCCGATATCGCCCACGCCAAGGGTACGCTGCTGGTCGTCGACAACTGCTTCAGCACGCCGGCCTTGCAACAGCCGCTGAAGCTGGGCGCCGATATCGTTGTGCATTCGGCCACCAAGTTTATCGATGGCCAGGGCCGTTGCATGGGCGGTGTGGTCGCCGGTCGTGCCGAGCATATGAAAGAGATGGTCGGTGTGGTTCGTACCGCTGGCGCTTCGCTGAGCCCGTTCAACGCCTGGATCTTCCTCAAGGGCCTCGAGACCCTCAGCCTGCGCATGCGTCAGCATTGCGCCAACGCGCAGACGCTGGCCGAGTGGCTGGAGCAGCAGGACGGCATCGAGAAGGTCCACTACTCGGGCTTGCCAAGCCATCCGCAGCACGAACTGGCCAAGCGCCAGACCAAAGGCTTCGGCGGCGTGGTGAGTTTCGAAGTCAAGGGTGGCAAGGCGGGGGCGTGGCGCTTCATCGACGCCACGCGGTTGATCTCGATCACCGCCAACCTGGGCGACAGCAAGACCACCATCACTCATCCGGCCACTACCTCCCACGGCCGCCTGTCGCCGCAGGAGCGTGAAGCCGCCGGCATCCGTGACAGCCTGATCCGGGTTGCCGTGGGCCTCGAAGACGTCGCCGACCTGCAAGCCGATCTGGCCCGCGGCCTGGCTGCGCTGTGATCGATTTCGCTCCCGCCGAGCGCGGTCACAATGGCCGCGTCGCGTTGGTGACGGGCGCGGCACGGGGTATCGGCCTGGGCATCGCCGCCTGGCTGATCAGCGAGCAATGGCAAGTGGTGCTCACCGACCTTGACCGCGTGCGCGGCCCCAAGGTCGCCCAGGCGTTGGGCGAAAATGCCTTGTTCATCGCCATGGACGTGGCCGACGAGGCTCAGGTGGCTGCAGGGGTTGCTCAGGTACTGGGGCAGTTCGGTCGCCTGGACGCGCTGGTGTGTAACGCAGCTATCGCCGATCCGCACAACACTACCCTCGAATCCCTCGACATCGCCCACTGGAACCGCATCATGGCGGTCAACCTGGGCGGCCCTATGCTGTTGGCCAAACACTGCGCGCCGTATCTGCGGGCGCGTTGTGGGGCGATCGTCAACCTGACGTCCACCCGTGCGCGGCAATCGGAACCTGATACCGAGGCCTACGCGGCGAGCAAGGGCGGTCTGGTGGCGCTCACTCACGCGCTGGCCATCAGCCTGGGCCCGGAGATTCGCGTCAACGCGGTCAGCCCTGGCTGGATCGACACACGTGACGCCGCCGTCAGACGTGCCGAGCCCCTCAGCGACAGTGATCACGCGCAGCACCCGACCGGGCGTGTGGGCACGGTCGAGGACGTCGCCGGGATGGTCGCGTGGCTGCTGTCGCGTCAGGCCGGTTTTGTCACCGGGCAGGAATTTGTCGTCGACGGTGGCATGTCGCGCAAGATGATCTATCAGCCCTGAAAAAGGTTTTTTTAGAAAAACTTCAATCAGAGTATTGACTTAGCATCGGTAGGTGCGTAAATTTCGCGGCCTCAGCGAAGCAAAGGGTGATTAGCTCAGCCGGGAGAGCATCTGCCTTACAAGCAGAGGGTCGGCGGTTCGATCCCGTCATCACCCACCACTTCGTGAGAAAGCAGCATCGCAATATGGGTTGTACCGCTTCAGAAGAAGCACCGACGCGCAGTGGTAGTTCAGTCGGTTAGAATACCGGCCTGTCACGCCGGGGGTCGCGGGTTCGAGTCCCGTCCACTGCGCCATTTTATGTACCAGTCGGAGTTATCCGGTTGGCGATTCAAAGGCACCGAAGCCTTGGAGTCACACAGGTTCAAACGGACGCAAGTCCGAGCGATACGCAGCGGTAGTTCAGTCGGTTAGAATACCGGCCTGTCACGCCGGGGGTCGCGGGTTCGAGTCCCGTCCGCTGCGCCATATTTGCTTCCACTAAGGCCCACTGAACGCCTGGAAGCCACGGAGATAGCAGCCTTGAGCCGCTTTTTTCGTTTCCTGAATTCCACTGGAATCCATCTCCAGCCACGGTTTTTAAGTACACATTTAAGTACACCGCTGGCACAGCCTTTTACGATTCCTTGCGCATCAATTTTCGTATTGGTCCGTCTACCGCTGGGTTGTATTCCTCTCCTTGATGCAAAAGGAGGTGTCTGATGGCTCTGACAGATACAGCGATAAAGCAAGCCAAGCCCGCCAGCAAGCCTTATACGTTAACTGATGGGGATGGCTTATCTCTGCAAGTGCCCACGACGGGTTCGAAGCGCTGGCATTTCCGTTTCTATTGGAATGACAAGCAATTGCGTATTTCCCTTGGCATCTATCCCGACGTCAGTCTCAAGGAGGCTCGCCAGCGGAGAGAGGCTGCACGTGCGCTGGTGGCCAACAATATTGATCCCCGCTCACATCGTCGCGCCGAGCGCCAAAAAGCCTCTCACGCCGCCAAAAACACGTTTGAAGCGGTTGCTGGTCGCTGGCATGAGTTCCGAAGTAAAAAGCTGACGAAAAGTAAGAAGGGCAGTGCAGGGCAAGCGAGCAAATACCTCAAGAAGGACATGCTGCCGTGTTTGGGCGATCTTCCGATCTCAGATATTTCTCGTGGTGACGTGCTGGAGCTCATTAGGCGAATTGAGCGCAGAGGGGCGCTGGTCTCTGCGCGAAAGGTGCGCACCTGGCTCAACCAGATCTTTCGTTTTGCCATGGCGGAAGGGTTAGTTGATGTGAACCCAGCAGCAGATCTTGATATCGTCGCCGAGACGCCGCGGCCAGTTCGCCATAATCCCTTCCTCCAGGTAAATGAACTTCCAGGACTGCTCAGGACCGTTACCCACTATGGGTGTGCAGAAGCGACACGGCTTGGTATTCGGCTATTGCTGCTGACAGGGGTGCGTACAGGAGAGCTGCGGGCTGCGACCCCAGGCCAATTCGATCTCGACAAGGGGATTTGGCTGGTGCCGCCGGAGGGTGTGAAGCAGCTCCGGAGTCGTGTTCGAACACAGGGGAATGAGATCCCACCTTATGTGATTCCTCTGTCTATTCAAGCAATTGCAATTGTGCAGCGGCTAATGCAGTTAAGAGCGCGTGGTGCGCGGTATCTGCTGGTTCACCGGTACGAACCGCAGGAAATGATCAGTGAAAATACCCTTAACACCGCAATCAGCCGGATGGGTTACAAAGGAAGGCTCACCGGGCATGGCATCAGGGCCACCATCTCAACGGCGCTCAACGAGGTTGGCTTTGTAGAAGAGTGGATTGAGGCGCAGCTCTCACACGCTGATACCAACCAAATTCGGGCTGCATACAATCATGCAGAATACGTCGAGCCGAGACGTAGGATGATGCAGTATTGGGCGGACTTATTAGATGCGCTAGAGGTTGGCGTTCCGCCGCCTACGCCCGAAACATACATGCCGCATACCGGGCGAATTTCAACGGGTAGTGCACAGTGTGAGTCGGCTGATTAATATGGGGTGCTACGGGGCAAGTTCGCATCCCTCCGTCCCGACATATTTTTCAATGACTTAGCCCAACCTGAAAAGAATGGGCTTTTTCATGGTGCGCCAGCCATGGCGCGTTGCGCGCAAGGGCAACCAGCTTGGCTGTCGTGGCCAGGCTGGTGACTTGGAGGTGCAAGTCGTCTACACACCTGGCAAGAGGAAGTGTTAGCCAGAGGCAAGGGTGTCGCGGGTGACTGCGAATCTGAAGGAAGCCCGAGGCAAAATGCTGGCCTGACGAGCAGGAAGCTGATGAGGCGGCGCAGTAGGGTAAGACGGCCATAATCGTCAAAGCCCATTCTCTGAATCGATGTCGATATGCGAAGCCCAACTCTGGAGGCGCGCGTCATCTTTCCGGTTGCCAACCATGTACACATCGACGGGGGCGCCCCGGCCGCCGGAATTTCCAGGGCCAGCGCGTCGCATGAAGCACGGCCCTCCTTAACGAATAGCGCCACATGTCCGCTACCCGTACCCGCCCGCGTTTCAGTCCCTGCCAGGTTTACGCGCGAGGTGCGGGAAAAATGTGTCAAATTTCCTCAGCATGTTGAGGAGTATGGCTGGCTTAATCTGCTCTCTATCTCTTGCCTGCTGTGGGTCAGGAGACGGCTTGAGGTTTGGGGATCCGAGTCTGCCGGATATGTGTATGTGTTTGATCTTATGGGGATCATTGGGCAGACGAGCAGTAGGCTCGGATTGGAGATATTTTGTTAGCGACGGATGTGGGATGATTAGCCTAAAGGGGAGAATCCTCCAGCTGGACGATGAGTGTAACGTTCAGGATGCCCTATGGCGCTGAATATTGAGTGTCCGGGCCTAAGAGGGCGGTCCCCTGCAATGAGGCAATGCATGCGAGGCGACCTAGGCAATGTCGAACCAATATTGCGAATAGCGGAAATCGTTAAATACTCTAGAGATGTTAAAAAGTATGAATATAGTTCCATTTACTTCTAGAGATAGTCTGGGTAGATATTATACAGAAAACGACATAAGTAGTTTGCTAGTGTCTTTGATGGATACTGCTAAGGCCACAAATATATTGGATTTGGGCTGCGG
This sequence comes from Gammaproteobacteria bacterium, assembly GCA_903970465.1. GTDB lineage: Bacteria > Pseudomonadota > Gammaproteobacteria > Pseudomonadales > Pseudomonadaceae > Aquipseudomonas. The sequence continues at coordinate 8,890 of CAJCIO010000083.1, read as the reverse complement.
TTTGGGCAGTCTATCATTCGCTGCTTCTCAACGTTGGAATAACGCAAAAATATTCTCTCTTGATATTGAAAGTAGACATCAGATTCCTGATTCTGAAAATGAGAATAGGTATCATGTAGTTGGGGATGCATTACTATTTGACCTCCCAAGTACTCTCGGGATGACAGAGGGGTCAATAGATCTTGCGGTATGTAATCCTCCATATATAAAACCTGATTGGCGGGATGAGTTTCAACAGGTTTCTGAGCAGATTGGAATATGCAAATACTCCTCAATTACAAAAATCTGTTCGTCCGAAGTATTGTTTTTAGCGCAAATGATAAGAATGTTAAAAAGTGGTGGTGAGGCGGGTGTTATATTGCCAGATGGAATTTTTACTGCGGAAAAATTTTCGAGTTTTAGAGAGTTTCTTTTAAAAGAGCATTGTGTAAAAAAAATAATACAGCTACCTCGGAAGATTTTCAAGCGTACAGAGGCCCAGACACATATATTGATATTCAATAAAGCTTCTTGCGAAAGAATCGGTGAAAAAATAGAACTTCGGACTATTTTGGAAACTGGAAAGCTATCTCCGGCAATATCGATTTCCTCGGATGACGGCGTTCATCGATTGGACTATAGCTATCACTCACGGATGCAACGACATGGAGCGAGACCTTCATATTTTCACCATGAGTTGCAAGATATTGCGGAGATCAAAAGAGGAAAGCACTCCTCCGTTCAAGTCAGAGAGTTGGACTGCGCGACTGTTCACACCACAGATTTAAGCGGCGTACATTCGAATTATGAGTTGTCGGGTTGCATTGAGCTTCTGAGTTTGGATCCTACTAAGTTTCTAGTGGCGCGTCCTGGGGATATATTGATCGCGCGTGTTGGTCGGAATTTTTTTAAAAAAATAGCTAGTGTAGTTTCAGGATATGCAGTTGTCAGTGATTGCCTATTTATAATTCGTTCCGATAAAAAGTACTCAAAAAAAATATTTAAATATGTGAGTTCGAAAGACGGACAGTTAAAAATATCTGAGTTGAGCTATGGTGTCGCAGCGGCTCAAATGTCCATGAAACAGCTTGCTCATCTTAAAATGGATTTGAAATAATGGCAAAACAACAATTGGAAGTTGAAGAGCTTACGTCTTTTTTAGAAGAACGTGCGGATTATCTAGAAGAAAGTGAACTTCTAGCGTGTACGGTGCAGGATGGCGATTTTTACAAGAGTATTTATACTGCTCTGATTTCTCGGGGAACCAAGTTGATTGTAGGTCCCCGCGGTTGTGGGAAAACGCATTTAATGCGTTATGCTTGGACTAAATGTAAGGGGGATGAGTCATTACCCTTAGCTATTTATGTCTCGTTCAATAAGTATTTTCGGCTCGAGCCCTTGCTAAAGTCGAAGCCTAACGCAATTGCACTTTTTAATATTTGGGTGCTAGCCAAAATACTTATTGCCGCTCATGAAGTGACGTGTGATATCGAGGATGATCAAGAACTCGATTTGAGCTCAATCCTGATTGCTACAAAACAAGACCTAGAAAGCATCGTTGAGCGGCTAGAGCAAAGCTTATCACCTACATCTGATTTGGAATTTCTGGTAGAGAAAATAAGTGTTTCCGGCGTGACAAGCGCGCTTCATTCTTTGACTGAATGGTTAGAAAGAAAACGAGTAGTTGTTTTACTTGATGATGCTGCAATAACCCTAACGCCTGAATATCTTTACGAATTTTTTGATATTGTTAGAACACTGAAAACGTCCCGTATATCCCCAAAGGCATCGGTGTATCCTGGAACTACAGAGTATGGCCCGAAGTTTCACGTAGCACATGAGGCTGAAAGTGTTGATGCTTGGCTTTCTATTGAGGCGGACAACTACGCTTTAGTGTTGGGTGCGATCGCACAAAAGCGATTCAATGAGTATGAGAAAATACCGGAGGATATCTCTCAACTTCTAAAATATGCGGCTTTTGGAATACCTCGAGCCTACTTGATGATGCTTCGAGAATATCACTCTGATAGTTCTCGAAGTTCACAGCAGAAATTTAATAAGCTCATTGAGAAATATACAAGCGTTCGACTGAGTGAGTATAGATCACTAGTAAGTAAGTTGCCTCGATTGGAAAGTATAATCGATACAGGCGAAGCAACGTTAAACAGGATCGTTGAGTTAATAAAAGACGCTAACTCTCCCGTTAAGAAAACGACGCAAAAACAAATTATTGTTGGGATAGAGGAGGAAGAAAATCCTCTATTCAATAGAATGATTAGCCTGCTTGTTGAAGTCGGTTTGCTCTTGAAACTCCCAAATGTCTCTCACGGAGAGGATAGGTCATATGAGCGTTACATTCCACATTTGGCTTTATTGATAAGAAATCGCGTCTTCAGCCAAGGCTCACATGGGTTCTCCCCTCAGCATATCATTGACTTCATAGGGCGTAAAAACGTTAAGCACCCTGTTCGACGGACCTCTAAAACTCTTCTGGGAGAAGAGTTACTTCAGAAATTACAGCTTACTTTACCCCCATGTCGAAAGTGCAGTGCTATCCGATTGACTGACACGCAACGGTTTTGCCATCAGTGTGGTAGCTTGCTTGTTGACGAATCAACATTTAATAAATGCATGGCGTTAGAGTTGTCAAATCTTCCAAGGCTGACATCGTGGCAAAGTAAAGTTATCACTGGTTTAGATGGGGCGAAAACTGTAGGGGATATTCTTTCTATGCAAGATCCTGGGACTGAGCTAAGGAAACTGCGCAGGGTCGGGCGTAAAACTGCAGATAAAATAATTAGTAATGTACTTCTTTACGTTGATGAGTTTTTGTCGTGACTGTGAGAGCCTTAGGCTAGTTGTTGTGATGGTTATGGATTAGCTTCCAAAGGGATGAGCGATGAGTTTGCGAAGAAAACTAGGAGGTGTGTTGCCAGAAGGAGCAACCACGTCGGAAAGTGCAACAGAAATAGCTTCAAAAGAATTTTTTGAGCTATGTAAACTAGAAGCCATAACCTCACCATTTGAGACGAGTAGTAAGTTTGATGTTGGCCATAGTGATAATAATCTATCACCAATCGATCTATTCATAACGAATACTAAACAGTTAAATAAATTGGTTACTAGTGACTATAGTCCAGTCCTAGGTAATTTGATATTGCTTGGTTATGTCTCTGCAGCTGAAAGTTATATCCGGGCGCTGATACGAAAATTAATTCATTGTGATGAATATATATCGGCACTAGTCTCTGAGAAAAGCGTATCGTATGCGGCAGCTTTACACCATAAAAAAGAAATTCTGCCAGAAGCTCTTCTAGAGGATTTTTCTCTTGCTAGTCCTTATAACGTTTTTGAAACGCTCAAAGAGCTCATAGGGATGAAGGGTAATCGCCCAAACCCATTGATTCTTCCATCTCAAGAGTTCAAGAAGGTCTGTGAGCTTCGTCACTGCTGCGTGCATCGATTTGGCAAGTTGGGGTCAAAAAATGCAATACGGCTTGGGTTGGCAGCACATACTAAGTCGCTAGAGAAACCAATCTTGTTGTTGGCAGAGGATGTGGATAAGATTGCATTCATAGTTGATAACTTTGTGCGATCAATTAACAACTATGTGTTTAAGTTTTTGCTTGAGCGGTCCGTAAAAAATAGAGATGACTCAGGTGGCGTATGTTATGAGGCTGAATGGCTTTGGGTATATGCAAAGGATAAGAAGAGATTCAGTAAGTATTATAAAATATTCAGCTCTAAAGAGGATGTTTATAAGTCAATGACGCTACGCGCCGCCTATGAAAAATTTTATTCTGCATTGAAGCCTGAAATTGCGAATTTACCCGAACGTAAGCCAAAAGGGCAAAAAAGAAATACTTCACAGGATGCTAATAATGTATAAAGCAAGAGCTGTTTCGTAGCGATTGTCAAACTTTCTCCATAGATAAGAAATCCATTGTTTTGGCTATATGGGTCTGGTGCAGATCTAGTTTGTCCAAAGGAACAGCGAGTGAGGGAAAGGTAATGTCATTTGAAATTCCCCCAGGGAAAGAGCGGTTTTTCAGTGATACTAAGCAAAAAGTTGAGCTACTCATCCGTAAAAATATTCTCTCTGGAATAAAACACTATGAGTTGCAGGGCTGGCTGAACAACTTCTCAAGTCCACGAGCTCTTTATCTTGCGGCGCATCTTCTTGATGCGTTCATATATCGATCTCCTGACATGCTAAAGAGTATGAGGCGGCATATGCTAGAAATGCAGCTGGCAACTGCTTTACAGCGCTCGGGATATAAGGTGCCGATAACCGTAGATGATTTTTTAAACGGATTAAAGAAAGGTAACTTTGATTTGCCGATTAGGTTTGTCTCTGTAGACGGCGGGTTTGATAAAACTCCTGGCAAAAGTGGTGCAGCGTTACTTAGAAATTTCAGGGAAGATGGATTGGTGAACAAGGGAATAACGGTTCGACCAGAGGATGTGGCCAAATTACCGCAGTACATTGAGTGGTTGGTGCTGGTTGATGATTTTGTGGGCACTGGAAAACAAGCGGAAAAATTTTTTAAGTACTATGGCGTAGAACAATGGGCTGTAAGTCGTAACGTAATTCTGCTTTCATTTATGGCACATTCGGTGGGTGTGGCTAAAATCACAAAAGATTATTCTTTTGTGAATTTTGACTGTGCAGAAGTTTTATCCGGATCCCATGGGTTTTTCGCATCAATACCGAATGGCGTAATGTGGGGAAGAGATGAATATAATAGTATTAAGGATGTCAAAGATTTTTATTATAATGATGTGTTGTTGTCAAAGGGAGTAGTTTTAAAGCGATCCGAGTTTGATCTGGACTTGACGATTGCTTTCAATAGAACTATACCGAACAACACGCTCGCTGCCTACTGGACATCCAAAGGACAATGGTGTCCGCTGATTAATCGGGGCTAAGTAATGGACAAAAATATTGTTGATGCTTTTTTGCGCAATAGAGCTGAGCTGTTACCAGATGATGTTTGGGGTCAATTCATTGTTCCACATTTTTTTTCATCCTTAAGTATTTTTAAAGAAAAAAAAGCAGTAAAAATTGAAGGTGGGCGTGGCTGCGGAAAAACTATGCTAATGCGTTATTTGTGTCATCCCAGTGTGTTTAGTGCAAATAGGGCTAGCGTTCCTGATCAGTCTCTAAAGTTTATAGGTCTGTACTGGAAGCCTGATATTAGATTTTGTAAGTTGTTAACAAGTGCGTGGTTAGATGATGATGCGGACACTGTTTTTTCTTATTATTTTGCCCTTTGTGTTTTGGGGGAACTTGAGAAAAGTCTGGTGAGCATTTCCCATGCTTCACTGGAGTCTGGTGTGTTGGATATTAGAGGCGCGAGTATTCCAGCTGCAGCAAAACGATACTTAGGCGAAGGTGTTGAAACTTTTTATGATATCCGAGATTTTGTAGAGGAGAAGCTCGCCGAGTTCGAGTTGTGGGTTCAAAATCCGTCTCTTAGTCGGCCGATAATGTTTAGTTTTAAAAGCGTATTTAAGAGCTTGATAGCTTCTATCTCCTCAAGTGATCCTCGCCTTGAAGGATGCTTCTTTAGGGTCTTTGTTGATGAGTTTGAGAATCTACAGGTTGCGCAACAGGTAATTATTAACGATTACGTCAAGCAGCCGGATGATCAATATTGCATTAATTTTTCGGTTCGCTCTCATGCAATTTCCGAATTTTTGACTAGTACACAGGAACAGTTAATTGAACCGCATGACTACAGAACTATTAATATTGAACTAGAGCTGGGTCGTAGTGATCAAGGTTTTGATCTGCTAGCCGCAGAGGTGATGCTGTTACGGCTACAGAACGAAGGATATGAACTGGCACTGGGCGATTTTAATAAAGAGTCTCTGTTTGATCCCGGCCATATTGAAGCCAGAAATACAGCCGTTTACAAGGCAGCGGTCTTGGGAAAAGCCAGACAAATTTTTCCCCAAATGTCTGCTCGAGATGTAGCTAATCTTTCTGTTTCAGATAAAGCATTGAAAAATAGGATTGTTACTACTATTAAAAAAGCGCTAGTAAAGCGAGGGGACGAAGGTATTCCTATAGAGCAATTTTTTGAAGGGATAACTCCTGATGTTTCCGTCGTATCCGCTAGTATCCTAAGTCGGAACTCAACCTCGACTGCGGTAATTTTGGAAGAATTGAAAAAAACAAAAAATGATAAAACAAGGGCGTTAAGTCTATTTTGTAAAGAGGGTGGTTGGGTTGAGAATACATTGTTCGGATCTTTACTGTATCTGTATAAAGGCCTCCCCCAGAAAGACTGTCTATTATATGCCGGATTTGGCAGATTCTGTGGGCTTTCGAAACCTAACTTGCGGTATTTTCAGGAGCTTTGTCATAAAACCTTACTTGAGGCAAATGCTAATGGCGAGATGTCAGATTCGTCGGCGCTGGTAATAACCTCAAAAACTCAGGCATCGGCTGCGTTTGCGGTAAGTAGCAAATTGCTTGATGAGGTAGAGCGAGCAGGGACAAGCGGGAAAAAGCTACACAGCATGATTATGCGTTTGGGTAGTATATTCGAGTCTGCTCAGCGGCGACCTAGTCAGAGCGAGCCCGAGATAAATCACTTTTCTATCAACGATAGCCAACGAGTTGCATTAGATAGTGAGGTGGTTTCTTTAATTAAGGATGGGCTTATGTGGTCTGTTTTGTATGAAACTTCTGATACTAAAAATAAGAGTGATTATGATATCATGCAAAACGACTATGTTCCGAACCCGATTTTTGCTCCGTATTTTGGAATAAGTTATAGAAAGAAGCGCAAGCTTTCACTCTCTGCTAGCGAGGTTAATACTTTATATGTCGGCTCTGGGGAGCAGTTTAAAGCTCTTCTCAAGGATTACGTGGATAAATGGGAAGAACCGACTGAGACAGAAGTCGGAATAAATTATAAGTTGTTTTGAGTATGATGAATTTTAGTTGGGTGTCAGTGTGTGCGGATGATGCTTTTAAAAGTGCATCATACGATGTGGCATTTGTCGGCGCGGTCGTGGATGAACGAGGCGACCATTGCCTATCGATAGCGACTAGAGCTGCAATTAGAACGCTAAATGTAAACTATGCCGCTTCGGAGTATAAAATTCACATTGGTGGAAAAAGCTGGAGGGCGAATGAGGTCGAGAATATTGCACTCGAGTTTCCGGCTAAAAATATTCTTTTTGATGCGACTACTTTAGATTTTCCTGACTTGTTACTGATAATTCGAGGATATCTGTTGCTTGGAGAAGAAGTTACTTTTTATTTTCTTTATGCTGAGCCGAACTCTTATAATGGCGCTAGTGGTTCTAAAACTAGGCATGAGTTCCAGTTGAGTGACAGCTATGCGTCTGATTACTATCCTATTCCGGGTTTTATAAATTTGCAAATAAACCCTAATAGCGTTGGAAGTGTTACTGTTTTTGTCGGTTTCGAAGGTGCACGCTTACGTAATTTAATCGCTGATTCGGAACCTGAGGTTTTAAAGAGGTTTAATGTTGTTTTCGGTATCCCTCCATTTAAAACAGAATGGGAAACTCATTCTTTGATGGAAAATGCATCAATTCTGTTAGATCAGCAGGTTGAAGAAATTCTTTATGCTGGTGCTAATAATCCATATTCATGCTATGAGGTCTTGTCGATGCTTTATAGGTCGAGGGATTGTAGCTCTTCATTCGAAGTTGCTCCGCTTGGCACTAAGCCTGCAGCGATCGCGGCTGCTTTATTTGCAGCTGAACATCGTGGTGTCTCCGTTCGATACGATTATCCACGTCGTTCTCATGGCAGATCTAGCGGTGTAGGGAAGGTACATCTTTTTACTGCCTGGTGTGATGGTGGTGTGAGGAGCTAGTCTTTTTCGAGTGACAGGTAAAAATTGTCACTTGGGCACTCGTCAAAGATTATTTGTGTGTCTTCAATCAAGTATCCTTTAAGTTTCGAGGATTTTCTGGGTCCTTCAATCTTACAGCTCCAAATATTTAGTCCGTTATCTCTTTTTTTATGTAGTTTTAAACTTTCGAACTCCTTCTGCACCCATCGCCATTCTTCACTTTCGTGATCGGTCCTCTGGGAGGCTCCAGGAAACTCCCTCACATAGCGTTGAAAGAGGCCAGGTGTCACCAGAAATACGCTGCCACCCACCGTGTGGATTTTCGCTTTGCTATCATTGATGATCAGCTTGTGGCTCTGGATGCCATCCCTAACCCAATTCAGGAAAACCTGACCAGCGTTCTTCACAGGAGGGTTTGATATTTTTAGAGCGACTTCGGACGGTTCATCGCTGGCCTCCGGCTTCTCTACCTCGAACATATCCAGCAACGATCCTAAGTAGTCTGCATCTTCAATAGTGATTTGGTCGGGCTGCGATCGGCCTTGAGTTGGCCTTGAACTGACTACCTTAGGGGAGAGTGGTGATACGGGAGCATTGGACTGATTGTCATCAAGGGAAACGCTCACCGTTCCGCTGAAAGCCTCAGGTCGATCTTCGCTTCCCCATATCAAAGCCGGCTGAAGGCGCAGAAAAGTGAAACTCTGCTGCCAGTCGCCCTGCATGACAAGGGCGCTCCAGATGGCTTTGCCTTCCGGGGTAGATTCGACCAGTCCATGCGATTGCAGTTCGTCGAACACGGCGATGTTGGATGAAGGAATACCTTCAATCGATTGCGACAGCAGATAGGCTGGTAGCTTGTCCGTGACCGTCTTGCTGACCAGCCAGAGCGCGTCCTGGGTCAGCCATCCCGCGGCACCGGGCTGGTTGAGTTGTTGCCGCTGACCGAAAACTGACCCATTAAAGGCTGTTCTGCCGACTGAAAACTGACCCAGGTGTTCAATTGCTTCTGCTCACTTTCCGAGCAGGAGAACACCAGGTGATCAGCATGGAAATGATGGGAAAAATTCGGC
>CAJCIO010000082.1 GCA_903970465.1 Gammaproteobacteria bacterium | reverse complement strand
CAAGGATGTGCTCATGGAGTACGGCGGCCAGGGCCTGTACGAGCCGCTGGACCTGCAGATCGCCAAGTGCAAACTCATGACCGCCGGTGCCATCGGGGTTCCCGAACCCAAGGGCCGCCTGCGCGTCGCTACCAAATTCGTCAATGTCGCCAAGCGTTACTACGCCGAGCAGGGCCGTCAGGTCGATATCATCAAGCTGTATGGCTCGATGGAACTGGCGCCACTGGTGGGTCTGGCCGACAAGATCATCGACGTCGTCGATACCGGCAACACCCTGCGTGCCAATGGCCTGGAACCCCAGGAAATGATCGCTGACATCAGCTCTCGGCTGGTGGTCAACAAGGCATCGATGAAGATGCAGCACGCCCGCATCCAGGCTTTGATCGATACCCTGCGCACTGCGGTAGAGTCGCGACACCGCGGCTGAATCACTCGCACGCCCTTTGCGCGTGCCCATCTATCCGCGTCATAGCCAAAATCTCAGGTGCCCACGCGGATGGCTTGCTAGTCTAGCGACGCCTGAGTTTTGCCCTTTGTGCCCCCGCCAATTATTGAGGCCCACGTCATGACCATGACAGCTCCCACTGCAATCCGTCGACTCAACGCGCTTGACCCGGACTTCGCACGCCATCTGGATCATCTGTTGAGCTGGGAAAGCGTGTCCGACGAGTCGGTCAATGAGCGTGTGCTGGACATCATCAAGGCCGTGCGCGAGCGCGGCGACGAAGCCGTCGTAGAGTTCACCAAGCGTTTCGACGGCCTGGATGTGGCCTCGATGGCGGATCTGATCCTGCCACGCGAACGCCTGGAACTGGCCCTGACGCGGATCACCGCGCCTCAGCGCGAAGCGTTGCAAACAGCCGCCGCTCGCGTGCGCAGCTATCACGAGAAGCAGAAGCAGGACTCCTGGAGCTACACCGAGGCCGACGGCACGGTGCTGGGCCAGAAGGTCACGCCGCTGGATCGCGCCGGGCTGTATGTGCCGGGTGGCAAGGCTTCGTATCCGTCCTCGGTGCTGATGAACGCCATTCCGGCCAAGGTCGCCGGTGTCGGTGAAGTGGTCATGGTGGTGCCTACGCCCCGTGGCGAAATCAACGAGCTGGTGCTCGCTGCGGCCTGCATCGCCGGCGTTGATCGGGTATTCACTATCGGTGGCGCCCAGGCCGTTGCCGCGCTCGCCTACGGCACCGAGAGCGTGCCCAAGGTCGACAAGGTGGTGGGGCCGGGCAACATTTATGTGGCCACTGCCAAGCGCCACGTGTTCGGGCAAGTGGGCATCGACATGATCGCTGGCCCGTCCGAGATCCTCGTGGTCTGCGACGGAGGCACCGATCCGGACTGGATCGCCATGGACCTGTTCTCTCAGGCCGAGCACGATGAAGACGCCCAGGCGATTCTGGTCAGCCCGGACGCCGAGTTTCTCGACAAGGTCGCGGCCAGCATCGACAAGCTGCTGCCGACCATGGAGCGCGCTGAAATCATCAAGACGTCGATCAACGGCCGCGGTGCGTTGATCCAGGTGCGCGACATGCAGCAGGCCATCGAAGTGGCCAACCGTATCGCGCCTGAGCACCTGGAGTTGTCGGTGGCCGATCCTGAGGCCTGGTTGCCGCAGATCCGTCACGCGGGCGCGATCTTCATGGGCCGTCACACTAGCGAGGCGCTGGGCGACTACTGCGCGGGCCCCAATCACGTGCTGCCGACTTCAGGCACCGCGCGGTTTTCCTCGCCACTGGGGGTGTATGACTTCCAGAAGCGTTCGTCGATCATCTTCTGTTCCGAAGCTGGCGCCTCCGAGCTGGGCAAGACCGCCTCGGTGCTGGCCCGCGGCGAGTCTCTCAGCGCCCACGCCCGCAGCGCCGAATACCGCATTCTGGAAGGTAAATAAGCATGAGCAAGTTCTGGAGTCCCTTCGTCAAGAATCTGGTGCCCTACGTACCGGGCGAGCAGCCAAAGCTCACCAAGCTGGTCAAGCTCAATACCAACGAGAACCCCTATGGCCCCTCGCCCAAAGCGCTGGAGGCCATGCGCGCCGAGTTGAACGACGACCTGCGCCTGTACCCCGACCCGAATGGGGATCTGCTCAAGCAGGCGGTGGCCGAGTATTACGGGGTGCGGACCGGGCAGGTATTCGTCGGCAATGGTTCGGATGAAGTGCTGGCGCACATCTTTCATGGTTTGTTCCAGCAGGATCTGCCGCTGTTGTTCCCGGATATCAGCTACAGCTTCTACCCGGTTTATTGCGGACTGTATGGCATCGAGCACGTTCTGGTGCCGCTGGACGAGCAGTTTCAGATCCGTGTGGCCGATTACGCGCGGCCCAACGGCGGGATCATTTTCCCCAACCCCAATGCGCCGACGGGCTGCGTGCTGACGCTGGATGCGGTCGAGCAGATGCTCAAGGCCAGCCCGGATTCGGTGGTGGTGGTCGATGAAGCGTATATCGACTTTGGCGGCGAGACAGCGATCAGTCTGGTGGATCGCTATCCCAACCTGCTGGTGACTCAAACGCTGTCCAAGTCGCGCTCGCTGGCGGGCCTGCGTGTCGGACTGGCGGTGGGTCATCCGGATTTGATCGAGGCGCTGGAGCGTGTCAAGAACAGCTTCAACTCCTACCCGCTGGATCGTCTGGCCATCGCTGGTGCCGCCGCGGCGTTCAACGATCAGGCGTATTTCCAGCAGACCTGCAAAGCGGTGATCGACAGCCGTGAGTCTCTGGTGGCCGAGCTGCAACAGCGCGGCTTTGAAGTGTTGCCGTCAGCGGCGAACTTTATCTTCGCCCGCCACCCGCAGCAAGACGCCGCTGGCATTGCCGCCAAGGTGCGCGAGAAAGGGGTGATCGTGCGGCACTTCAAGCAAGAGCGCATCGCTCAGTTCCTGCGCATCAGCATCGGTACGCCGGAGCAGAATCAGGCGTTGCTGGATGCACTTTGAGTTAGCTGGCTGCAACCTTGGCTGCCCGGTAGGCGTGCTGGATAGCCAAGGTCATTGGGTTAACAGCTCCGGTTTATAGTTGCTCTACAAGGGTGAGATTATCCGCGTGGATTTCTCCACGTTCCTGGGTGGTCGACTGCAGCGCAATCAGAACTTCCGTGCTGCTGCGCTCAAAGATGAAGTCGCGGCTGAAGGTCCCGGATTTATCGATGTCTACTTCTTTTACCGCGCCGTTTTCCAGGATACGTAGCTTTCCAGTACCACCGTCAATGCTGGTGAACTCGCCCTGTACGCGGTAGAGTTTGCCAACAGTAAGGCCGGTTCTTACCTCTTGTTCAAGCTGACCGCCTCTGCCGATCCTCGCGTGTCCGTTTTCGACCGTAGCGATCTGACCTTCTCCGGCAACTGCTCTCCAATATTTCTCGCCTTCGGTAAAATCGCCATTTTTCAGCAAATTTGCTTCAGTCATATCCATCTCCTGATATTGGTAGTAGCCAGCAGCACTGGCGAGCCACAAGTATCAGCGCGGGATAATCCGCCGCCTACTCACAGATCTGCTAGGTAGGCGCAGGCTTGAAAAAGAAAATCCCGCTACCAGAGCGGGATTCTTTTACTTCTCTTCCGGCGCCACCGCAGCCGGCGCAGGTGGGGGTCGCAGGCCCACTTCAGCCATCATCTTCAACTGCTTGCCATTGCGCATGACTTCAATGGCGATCTTGTCGTTGGGCTTGGTTCGCGCCACTTGATTCATCGAGCGGCGCCCGTCGCCGGCCGGCTCGCCATTGATGCTCAGGATCACATCGCCCAACTGCAGGCCGGCCTTCTGCGCCGGGCCGCCGGCGAAAATGCCCGCCACCACGATACCGGGTTTGTCTTTCAGGCCGTAAGACGCGGCCAGATCTTCGGTCAGCGGTTGCACTTCGATGCCCAGCCAGCCACGGATTACCTGGCCGTGCTCGATGATCGATTTCATGACCTCGACCGCCAGCTTGATAGGGATCGCGAAGCCAATGCCTTGGGAGCCTCCAGACTTGGAGAAGATCGCAGTATTGATGCCGGTCAGGTTGCCATTGGCATCCACCAGCGCGCCGCCGGAGTTGCCGGGGTTGATGGCCGCGTCGGTCTGGATGAAGTCTTCATAGGTGTTGAGGCCCAACTGGTTGCGGCCAGTGGCGCTGATGATGCCCATGGTCACCGTCTGGCCGACGCCGAACGGATTGCCGATGGCCAGCGCGACGTCACCGATATGGATGTTGTCGGAGCTGCCGATGGTGATCGAGGGGAGGTTCTTGAGGTCGATCTTGAGAACCGCCAGGTCGGTTTCCGGGTCACTGCCGATGACGCGGGCCAAGGTCTCGCGGCCGTCCTTGAGCGCCACCACGATCTGATCGGCGCCGGCGGTGACGTGATTGTTGGTCAGCAGGTAGCCTTCCGGGCTCATGATCACGCCCGAGCCGAGACTCGACTCCCAGCGTCGCTGTTTGGGCAGGTTGTCGCCGAAAAAGCGGCGGAACTGCGGGTCTTCGAACAGCGGGTGATTGGTCTTGTTGACCACCTTGGTGGTGTACAGGTTGACCACGGCAGGGGCGGCAAGGCTGACCGCGCCGGCGTAGGACACCGGGCCCTGTACCACGGAGGCCGATTGCGGCGCCTGTTGCAGGTTGACGTCATGGCTCGGCAAGCCGACCCACTCAGGGAAACGCTGGATGACCAGCAACGCAATCAAGATACCGGTCAATAATGGCCAACCAACAAAACGCAGCGCCTTGAACATTTAACGATTCCCGGGAGATGGCGGTCGGGCGTTTCCACATGGCTTGAGACGCCCCATAATGGCCGCCATTATACGAGGCCTTTAGCGGCTCTGAACGGCCTTTATGGAGACTTTTATGGCTATTGCCTTGACGACCCTGGTGGAGGAGGCGGATCGCTACCTCGCCAGCGCCAAGATTCAGGATTATTGCCCCAACGGCTTGCAGGTCGAAGGCCGCTCGCAGGTGCTGCGTATCGTCAGCGGCGTCACGGCAAGCCAGGCGCTGCTGGACGCCGCTGCCGAGGCGGGCGCCGACGTGGTACTGGTGCATCATGGGTATTTCTGGAAAGGCGAAAACCCCTGCGTGACGGGGATGAAGCAGCGACGCCTGAAAACGCTGCTGCAGAACGACATGAGCCTGCTGGCCTACCACCTGCCGCTGGATGTACACCCGGAGGTCGGCAATAACGTGCAGTTGGCGCGCCAGCTCGACATCACCGTAGAGGGGCCGCTGGACCCGAGCAATCCACGCGTGGTGGGCTTGCTGGGCTCGCTTGACGAACCGATGAGCGCCCGTGATTTCGCCCGCAAGGTCCTGGAAGTGATGGGCCGCGAGCCGCTGTTGATCGAGGGCAGCGCCATGATTCGCCGTGTCGGTTGGTGCACTGGCGGTGGCCAGGGCTATATCGACCAGGCCATTGCTGCCGGGGTCGATCTGTTCATCAGTGGGGAGGCCTCGGAGCAGACGTTTCACAGCGCCCGGGAGAACGACGTGAGTTTCATCGCCGCCGGTCATCACGCCACCGAGCGCTATGGCGTGCAAGCGCTTGGGGATTATCTGGCGCGGCGCTTTGCGCTGGAGCAT
>CAJCIO010000081.1 GCA_903970465.1 Gammaproteobacteria bacterium | reverse complement strand
CAGCAGTGAAACGATGCATCGCCGATGGTAGTGTGGGGTTTCCCCATGTGAGAGTAGGTCATCGTCAAGATTCAATTCCGAAACCCCCATCTGCGAAGGCAGGTGGGAGTTTTGTCTTTAAGTAAGAGCATCAAGTTTTTTGCTGACTCGTCACACGTTGACGGATCAGCTACAGAATTTCTTGACGACCATAGAGCATTGGAACCACCTGATCCCATCCCGAACTCAGCAGTGAAACGATGCATCGCCGATGGTAGTGTGGGGTTTCCCCATGTGAGAGTAGGTCATCGTCAAGATTAAATTCCGAAACCCCCGTCTGCCAGCGCAGACGGGGGTTTTGTCTTTCTGGCTCCCGCCAGGTCTCAAGCCCTAAAGCTCACCCCCTGCGCAGCCGATAAAGGTCGGTAGAACGATACAAGAGTGATTGCAACGTGCCATTGTCTTTTATCCATCGACCCTGCACCATGCCGTTCCTGATCCCTGCATTCTCGGACTGAACGCATTGGCGAGCCGTATGAACCTGCGCTGGATGCTGCGCCGCCTTGGGCTCGCTGTGCTGCTCGGCACGCTGCTGCTCGGGGGGTTGCACGCCGACTGGGACTTCTCCTTGATCAGTCGCCGCGCCGAAGCCCTCTACGGGCCGTTGGGGCAGGGTAAGCAACGTATTGATGCCTGGCAGCAGCTGCTTGCCACGCAGAAGCAACTGAGCGAAGTACAGCGCCTGCAGGTGGTTAATCTGTTCTTCAACCACCAGATACGCTACGCCGAAGACATCGACGTCTGGCATGTGGAAGATTACTGGGCGACGCCCATCGAGGCCCTGTGGAAAGGTGCCGGCGATTGCGAGGACTACGCCATCGCCAAGTACTTCAGCCTTCGTCACTTGGGCATCCCAAGCGACAAACTGCGCATCACCTACGTCAAGGCGCTGCAGCAGAACCGCGCGCACATGGTATTGACCTACTATTCCAGCCCCACTGCCATGCCGCTGGTACTCGACAGCCTGATGGACGATATCAAGTTTGCCAACCAGCGCCCCGACCTGCTGCCGGTTTATTCCTTTAATGCCGAAGGCTTATGGCTGACCGGAGCCGCGGGTGATAAAAAGGTCGGCGACGCCAAACGGCTGTCCCGCTGGCAGGATGTACTGAAAAAGATGACCGCGGAAGGCTTCCCCGTTGAACCCGAAAATTAATCAGGAGCACTGATGTCTCTGTTCAAACAATTGCTCATCGCCATTTGCCTGTTCCTGATTGTCGCCTTCAGTGGCAGCTTCATGGTCAGCCTGGAGAGCTCTCGCGCTCAGTACGTCAACCAGTTGCGGTCCCACGCTCAGGATGCCGCTACGGCCCTGGCGTTATCGCTGACGCCCAATATCGATGACCCTGCCATGGTCGAGTTGATGGTCAGCTCGATCTTCGACAGCGGTTATTATGCCGACATCAAGGTGGTCGACCTGAGCAGCAACAAGGTCATGGTCGAACGCCATGCCGAACCTGGCGAAAGCGGTGTGCCCCACTGGTTCGTCAGGCTCATCGGCCTCGACCCCGCGGGTGGCGACGCCATCGTCAGCCGTGGCTGGCAACAGGCCGCGCGCGTCGAGGTGGTCAGCCACCCCATGTTCGCCCTCGCCAAACTGTGGGACAGCGCCTTGGGCAGCCTGGGCTGGCTGCTATTGTGTGGCGCCGTCAGCGCTGTGCTGGGGGCTCTGCTGCTGCGTCGCCAGCTCAAGCCATTGGACTACATGGTCGAGCAATCCCATGCCATCGCACGGCGCGAATTCCTCAGCCTTCAGGAGCTACCGCGCACGCCAGAGCTGGCCCGTGTGGTACAGGCCATGAATCAGATGGTCGAGAAACTCAAGGCACTGTTCCGCGAAGAAGCCGAGCGCAGCGAGAAACTGCGCATCGAGTCCTATCAGGACGGCCTCACGGGCCTCGCCAACCGCCGCTATTTCGACATGCAGCTCACCGCCCACGTCAGCAATATCGAAGAGGCGCGTGCGGGCTATCTGCTGTTGCTGCGCGTTACTGACCTGGCCGGGCTTAACCAACGCCTGGGTGGCCAGCGCACTGACGAATTGATCAAGGCCGTCGGCGAGCATCTGTCCCGCGCCTGCGCCAAGTACCCGGAAACCCAGAATCTGGTAGCCCGCAGCCGCGGTGGCGAGTTCGCCGTGCTGGCCCCGGGCATGGTCCGCGCCGAGGCCCGGCAGTTCGCGCAACTGGTCGATGCCTCGCTCACCAGCCTGCACGAGACGGGCGCCACCGACATGGTCCGGGTCGCCTCCCTCGGTCTGGCCCCTTACTACCCCGGCGATTCGATACAGGAGTTGCTGACACTGGCGGATCAGGCCCTGTCGCAAGCCGAGGCTCAAGGTGACAGCAACTGGGTGTGCCTGGCGCAAGACAGCTTGCCAGCCGTCATCGAAGACCATCACGCCTGGCACAGCCTGCTGGATCACGCGTTAGAGCATGGCCGTTTCGAGCTTTACTTCCAGCCGGTGGTAGACAGCATTGATCCGCAGCAAGTGATGCACCACAAGGTCATGTCGCGGCTGCGTGACGGCAAGGGTGACACTGTTGCCGCAGGCCGCTTCCTGCCTTGGATCGAACGTTTTGGCTGGTCGGCGCGCCTGGATCGCATGATGATCGAGCTGGTGTTCAAGCACCTGCAGGCACACGACCATCCGCTCGCCCTCAACCTCTCCGGTGCGACACTGGCCGATCCGCATTCGCTCAACCGCGTCTATGACTTGCTGGCCCACTATCCCGCCCTGGGCAAGCGCCTGACGCTGGAAGTCGGTGAAGAACAGGTGCCGGAACAAGCAGCGCTCGAGCTGATCACCAAGCGCCTGCGCAGTCTGGGCTACAGTCTGAGCCTGCAACGCTTTGGCGGCCGCTTCAGCATGATCGGCAATTTGGCCAATCTGGGCCTGGCGTATCTCAAGATCGACGGCAGCTACATTCGCGCTATCGATGAAGAAAGCCACAAGCGCCTGTTCATCGAAGCCGTCCAGCGCGCGGCGCACAGCATCGATCTGCCGTTGATTGCCGAGCGCGTGGAGACGGAAGGGGAGATGCAGGTACTGCGCGAGATGGGTATTCAAGGGGTGCAAGGCCGCCTGATCGGTGAGCCGGCGCCTTGGCAGTGACACCGCGTCGCCTGCTTCGCTAGCAAGCGACACTCCTGCAGAGTGAACTCGGGATGCGCATTCACTCTGTGGGAGCACAGCTTGCTGGCGAAGAGGCCAGCACGGCTAGCGCCTATTTCAGCGCTGCATGCCCCAGCGCTTTACCGTGATGCGCTCCAGCGTGGCAAACACCAGGTTCTCCACCAGTAGCCCGATCAAGATCACCACCGCCAGCCCAGCGAACACCTTGTCGGTGTACAGCTCGTTACGGTTCTGGAAGATGTACCAGCCCAGTCCGCCCTTGCCGCCCGTCGCGCCGAACACCAACTCGGCCGCCACCAGCGTACGCCAGGCAAACGCCCAGCCGATCTTCAGCCCTGACAGAATCGACGGCAGCGCCGCTGGCACCAGGATCAGCGCCACAAAACGCACGCCCTTGAGTCCATAGTTGCGGCCGGCCATACGCAGCGTATCGGACACGCCAAGGAAGCCCGTGTAGGTGTTCAGCGCCATGGTCCACAGCACCGAATGCACCAGCACGAAAATCAGGCTGTTGTCGCCCAGGCCGAACCACAGCAGCGCCAATGGCAGCAAGGCAATGGCGGGCAGCGGGTTGAACATCGACGTCAAGGTACCCAGCAGATCACGCCCGAACTGGGTCGACACTGCCAGCGTGGTCAAGCCGAAGGCCAGCACGATACCAATCAAATAACCCTTGATCAGCACCACCAGCGACACCGCCACCTTGGCGGGCAGCTCACCGCTCCACGTGCCCTCGGCCAACGCCTTCGCCGTTTGCAAAAAGCTCGGCAGCAGCAGATCGTTGTCGGTATAGCGTGCCGCGCTCTCCCAGGCGATGGCCAGCAGCACCAGGATCAGGCTCTTGCGCAGCCAGCCTTGTTGCCAAAGGCGCTGCCACACGCTGATTTCTCGTTCCAGGGTAATGCCGTTCAGGGGCTCCAGAGCGATCTCGTATTCTTGTCTCAGGGGATGGGTCATGGTCAGGTCTCCCCTGTCAGTAAGCGATACGGATATCGGCGAAGTTCTCGAAGGTTTCGGGCACGGGGGCCTGATCCTCATCGAACAGCAGCCGGTGAATACGCCGAGCGGTGGCCTGGAAGCCGTCGCCACCCAGGCTGTGCATGTTGTACTGGTGGCTGTGCACCTCGGCGCGCACCCGGCCAGGATGGGGCGATAGCAGCAGGATGCGATTACCCACCACCAGCGCCTCTTCGATCGAGTGCGTGACGAACAGCAGCGTGAAGCGCACCTCTTCCCACAACAGCAGCAACTCCTCCTGCATCTTGCGGCGGGTCAAGGCGTCCAGTGCGGCGAAGGGCTCGTCCATCAACAGGATTTTCGGCTGCATGGCCAAGGCGCGGGCAATCGCCACTCGCGCCTTCATACCGCCTGACAGGGTGTGCGGATAGGCATCGGCGAAGCCACCCAGGCCCACTTTGTCGAGATAGTGCAGGGCGCGCTCTTCGGCTTCTCTGCGCTTGAGGGTATGCGAAGCCAGCAGCGGGAACATGATGTTCTGCTTGACGGTTTTCCACGGCGGCAGCTGGTCGAATTCCTGAAAGACCACAATACGGTCCGGCCCAGGCCCCTCGACTCGCTGGCCATCGAGGCTGATCTGGCCTTCGGTGGGGTTGTGAAAGCCGGCTATCGCCTTTAGCAGCGTCGACTTGCCACAGCCCGAAGGGCCGAGCAGCACGAAACGATCGCTGCGGTCGACCTCGAAACTGACCTGATGAGTCGCCTGCACCACGCTGTGAGCAGTGCGGTATTGCAGGCTGACATTATCAACGTGCAGCAGCGCTTGTTGCGCGCCGGCGGCAGACAGGATGCTGGCCTCGTGGCCTTGCACAGGTGCGTTCATGGCGGATCAGCTCCCCTGCAGCGGTTTGTCATCCTGGAAGAAGTAGTCTTTCCAGGATTCAGGCTTGTTCTTGATCGCCCCGATGCGATACATGAACTCGGCCAGTGGGTAGGTGCCTTTAGGCGTAATGCTGAATTCGTACTGCGGGTTGTCGATGATCTTCAACAACACGGCACGGTCGATCTTGGCGCCGGTCACGCGGATATAGGTGTCCGCGGCTGCGCCTTTGTCCTTCTGGGCAAAATCGGCGGCCTCAGCGAGCGCTTGCATGAAGGCCTTGTAGGTCTTGGGGTTCTTGTCGCGGAATTTCTCGGTGGCGAACAGCACGGTCGGCGAGTTCGGGCCCAGCAGATCGTTGGTGTTGAGCACCACGTGCACGTTAGGGTTGGCCAACTCTTGATCCTGGAACGGCGGGTTGGAGAAGTGCCCCGACAGTTCGGTGCCACCGGCGATCAGCGCGGCACTGGCGTCCGGGTGCGGCAGGGGGATGGTGTACTTGTCGAGACGATCAAACGACTTGTCGCCCCATTGCTTGGCGGCGGCGTATTGCAGAAAGCGTGACTGCACCGAGACGCCCACGGCCGGCACGGCGATGCGGTCCTTCTCGGTGAAGTCGGCGATGGTTTTGACGTTGGGGTTGTTGCTCAGCAGGTAGTAAGGGAAGTTGCCCAGCGACGCCACGGCCTTGACGTTCTGGCGGCCGTGAGTACGGTCCCAGATGGTCAGCAGCGGGCCGACGCCTGCGCCGGCAATATCGATGGAACCGGACAGCAATGCATCGTTGACCGCCGAGCCGCCGGACAGCTGCATCCAGTCGACCTTGATGTCGATGCCTTCCTTCTCGCCGTACTTCTCGATCAGGTGCTGGTCACGTACCACGTTGAGCAACAGATAGACGATGCCGAACTGTTCAGCGATGCGGATTTCACCTTCAGCCTGCGCGGCTGCAGGGGCTACCAGGCTGCCGGCCACCAGGCTGACACCCAGGCCAATGGTCGCTGCCAGGCGATTGATACGTTTGAACATGGTTCAGCTCCTGAACGGGACAACCCCGGCGTGACGGCCGGGGTAAAAAATAATGGCGTGTGCTCGGGGGGCGCGAATCAGAACGGCGCGTCGCCCTGGATAGTGGTGCGGAACAACTTGCGTCGCATATGGCTCGGGCAGCCGGCGGCCAGATGAATCAGAGAGCGGTTATCCCAGAACACCATGTCGCCGTCCTGCCACTGATGGCGGTGGATGTTTTCCGGGCGCACGCTGTGGGCGTACAGCTCGGTGAGGATCTGCTGACTCTCGTCTACCGGCAGGCCGACGATATTGGTCGTGAACCCCTCGCTGACGAACAGCGCCTTGCGCCCGGTTTCCGGATGGGTGCGCACGATCGGGTGGTCAACGACTTGCACCTGAGCCAGTTGCTCGGGGGTGAGGGTCGGTCGCCAGTTGCCTTCGAATTTGGTCTCGCTGTAACGCGCGGTGTAGGAATGTGACGCTTTTCGTCCATCGATGGCCTTGCGCAGTGCTTCCGGCAGGCCGTCGTAGGCTTTGTGCATGTCGGCAAACAGCGTGTCGCCGCCTTCGGCGGGCAGCTCCTGGGCGTAGAGCATCGAGCCCAGGCTCGGCAGCTCTTTATAGGAGAGGTCGGAGTGCCAGAATTTGCCCGCGTCGCCGAGGCCGATTGATTGGCCGTTCTCGATGATGTTCGAGACGATGAGGATTTCCGGATGGTTAGCCAGCAGGAACTGCTTGAGCACGTGGATCTGCAGCACCCCGAAGCGGCGGCTGAAGTCGATCTGTTGCTGCGGCGTGATGTGCAGCCCGCGGAATACCACAACGTGATAGTCGAGGTGGGCGCGATGAATGCGTGCGAAGTCCTGGTCGCTGATCGGCAGATTCAGGTCCAGGCCAATGACCTCGGCGCCGACATTGCCGGCCAAGGGGCGGATTTCAATCGCTTGCTGGGCGCCCTGCAAGGCTGGCGCAACCACAGAAGCCGAAGGCATGATCATTCTCCAAGAACTTACGCGACCAGAGGCCAGGTACGCGAGTTGAGGAGAACTATAACGATCTAAAAAAAGTAAATTAAATACCGATTGGCACTAAGCATAAAACCAAAAACAACGCTGAATCCCTGTGGGAGCGGGCTTTGTCCGATGCCTCTGAAGGCTTCGCGGAAAGCGCCCGCTCCCACAAGAAGCCCGGCGATCAGCGCTCGTGAAGCGCCTCGGCCCGAGCACGGATGATGGGTTTGAGCAGATAGCTGAGCACGCTCTTCTTGCCGGTGATGATATCCACCGACGCCACCATCCCGGGGATGATCAGCAGCGGCTTTTCATCGGTGCCCAGATGGCTTTTCTCGGTACGCAAGGTGATCACGTAGTAGGTGTTCTTCTTGTCTTCGTCCTGAATGGTGTCGGCGCCGATCTGCTCGAGCTTGGCCTTCAGTCCGCCATAGATGGTGTAGTCATAGGCGCTGAACTTGACGATCGCTTCCTGGCCTGGGTGCAGGAAGGCGATGTCCTGCGGACGAATGCGCGCCTCCACCAGCAAGGTGTCGTCCAGCGGCACCACTTCCACCAGGTCGCTGCCTGGCTGGATCACGCCCCCGACGGTGTTCACCAGCAACTGCTTGATGATGCCGCGCACGGGTGAGGTGACCATGGTCCGGCTGACCCGGTCTTCCAGACCCTTGGACGTGGCCTGGGCCTTGTTGAGGTTGGTGCGCGCTTCGTTGAGCTGGGTCAGGGCATCGCTGCGGAACTTGCCGCGAGTCTCGTCGACCTTGCGCTGCACTTCGTTGATGGCCGCCTGAGCGCGCGGAATCGCCAGCCCGGTGGAGTCCATCTGCCCGCGCGTCTCGACTTCCGAGCGCTTGAGCCGCAGCATTTCAACCGGCGACACCGCCCCCTGAGCGACCAGCGGCTCGGACATGCCGATCTCCTGGCGCAGCAGGCCGAGGCTGTTGCGGTATTGTTCCTGCTTGGACTGGTATTCGCGCAGTTCTTGCTGGCGCTGCACCAATTGCTGTTGCAGGCCGCCGATTTCATCGCCCAATTGCTGGCGACGGCTCTGGTACAGTGACTCTTCGTCGGCCGTCTGCTTGGGTGCGCGCTGGCGCACATCAGCGGTGAAGTTTAACGGCCGGCCATCGACCTCGGCGCTCAGGCGCTCGACCCGCAGCTCGGCGGCCACGCGGTCGGCATCGGTCTCGCCGACGTTGGATTTGAAGCGCGTGTCATCAAGGCGGATCAACGGCGCGCCGGCGTCGACGATCTCGCCTTCGTGCACGTAGATCTGCGCGACGATACCGCCCTCCAGGTTCTGGATCTTCTGGATTTTCGAGGAGGGAATCGCCTTGCCTTCACCCTTGGTCACTTCATCGATCACCGCGAAGTGCGCCCACAGCACCAGGAAGGTAAAGAAGGCGATCACCGCCCAGATGGTCAGGCGCACGATGCGCGGGGCGTCATCGATCAGCGCCTTGTTGACCTCAGGCATCGGCTGGCCTTCGAGCGAAGGTTTACCTTTAAAGTAGGCACCAATACCGTCGGACTTAAGCAACATTGATCTGCCCCTTCTTCAGTGCTTCCATGACGGCGGCTTTCGGGCCGTCGGCAACGATTTGTCCGCGGTCGATCACCAACAGGCGGTCGACCAGCGACAGCAGCGAAGCACGGTGGGTCACCAGGACGACGGTCTTGTTTTCAACCACGGCTTGCAGGCGTGCCTTCAGGCGCTCCTCGCCGGTGTTGTCCATGGCGCTGGTGGGTTCGTCCAGCAGCAGGATTGGCGGATTGAGCAGTAGCGCCCGCGCCAGGGCGACGTTCTGCCGCTGGCCACCGGACAGGTTCTGGCCGCGCTCGCCGACTTGCAGTTCATAGCCTTGCGGGTGCAGCCTGGCGAATTCATGCACGCCCGACAGTTCGGCTGCCTGCAGCACCTGCTCGTCCTCGACGTAGCGCGCACCGGTCACCAGGTTGTCGCGCAGGGTGCCGGCCAGCAGCTGAATGTCCTGCGGTACATAGCCAATGTTGTGGCGCAGCTCGCTGATATCGATCTGACGTACATCGACGCCGTCCACCAGTAGTTCGCCGCTGTCGGCTTCATACAACCCGACGATCAGCTTGGCCAGCGAGCTCTTGCCCGAGCCGCTGCGACCGATGATGCCGATGCGCTCGCCCGGGCGAATCGACAGATTAAGGCCACGCAGCGCCTGGTTCTGCTGATTCGGATAAGTGAAGTCCAGATTGCGGAATTCGATACCGCCCTGCAGGACCTGGCGGCTCATGGGGCGCTCGTCGAAGTTGCGCTCCTGGGGCAGGTCCATCATCTGGTTGATCGAGACCATCGTCACCTTGGCCTGCTGGTAGCGGGTCAGCAGGCCGGACAACTGGCTCAGCGGCGTCAGGGCGCGGGTATTGAGCATGTAGCAGGCAATCAGGCCGCCCATGCTGAGGTTGCCAGCGATGATCTCGAACACGCCAAAGCAGATCAATACCACACCGGCCAGCTGCTGGATCAGGAAAGTCAGGTTCATGGCCAGGCCCGACAACACTTTGACGCGCAATTCCAGGCGGCTCATGGTGCCGATGGTCTGTTCCCAGTGGTACTGGCGCTCGCTTTCGGCGTTATTGGCCTTGATGCCGTCCAGCCCCGACAAGGTTTCGATGACGCTTGATTGACGCTCGGCGCCCAAGGCCATGGTGCGTTGCAGGGTCTCGGTCAACGGCTTTTGTAGGAGATGACCGATTCCGAGTGCCAGCGGGAAGGCCACGACCGGAATCCACACCAGATTCCCGCTCAGAATACCGATCACCAGCAGGATCAGCAGGGTGAAGGGCAGGTCGATCAGACTGGTCAAGGTCAGCGACGTCAAAAAATCGCGCATCCCCTGAAATTCATGGATGTTCTGCGCATAGCTGCCAACCCGCGCCGGACGGAATTTCATCGACATGCCGACGATCCGTTCGAACAGCGTGGCAGAGATGATCAGGTCGGTCTTCTTGCCGGCCAGGTCCAGGCACAGGCTGCGCATGCCTTTGAGCAGCAAGTCGAACAGATAGGCGCCACTGATGCCGATCGCCAGCACGAACAGCGTCGAGGTGGCCTGGTTGGGCACCACGCGGTCGTACACGTTCATCACGAACAGCGGTGCCGCCATCGCGATGATGTTGATGATCAGACTGGCGGCGATCGCGTCTATATACAGCCAGCGCGAGCGCTTGAGGGTGTCCTTGAACCACGATTTGGCGCGCGGGATGAGCGAGCCGTGGTTGACGTCGAATTTATGCTGCGGCTGAGCGAAGAACACCCGACCACTGTAGTCCTCGATCAGCACGGCACGATCGACACGCACCTCGCCACCGTCACTTTCTGACAATAACAGACGCGCCGTGTCACCTTCCCAGCCAAGCAAGGTCGCGCAACGACCGTCGCGCAACAGCAGCAGCGCTGGCAAGGCAATAGAAGGGATTTGTTCCAGCTTGCGCACCAGCAATCGGCCTTGCAGACCCGCACGTGAGGCGGCGCGGTTCAGCAGGTCGGGGCTCAGGCGCTGATTGGGCAGCGGCAGGCCAGTGGTCAGCATTGCCCGACTGGCCGGCTTTTGATGCAGATAGCAGAGCGTCAGCAGACCATCGAGCAATGGATCGTCGTGCTGGCTGCGCGGATCATGACTGAGTTGAACTCGACTGGCTTCTGATTCCACGCGGCACGCTCACTTATACAAATTGACTAGCTGACTCCGTCAAGAATCAGTTCATGCCCGGCAGTTTTACTGTCGGTTTTGTTTCGTTTTGCACAACTGATGCCATCGGCGCCACGACGCCTTCACTTTGCAGCAATTGGCCCATTACAGCCTTGATGCGGTACTGGCTGAAATCCTTGAGGTTTTGCACTTCAGCCAGGCGGCGCTCGGCGGTGAAGGTTTCGTTTTCGCTGTCGAGCAAGTCGAGCAGGGTACGTTCACCCAGGCTGAACTGCTGCTGGTAGGCGGTACGCACACGGTTGCTGCGCTCGGCGTAAGACTTGGCGATCGGCAACTGCTGGGTAGCGTTGTTGTAGGCGTTCCAGGCCAGGCCCAGTTCTTCGTTCAACTGACGCAGTGCGTTGTTGCGGATATCCAGGGCCTGGTTGGACAGGTACGACTTGGACTCCAGGTCCGCCTTGTTGGCGCCGCCCGAGTACAGGTTGAAGCTCATCCGAACCATGGCCTGCCAGCCGTTGTAGTGGCCGTTTTCGCCGCTGACGTTGTTGTCGGCGTTCTTTTCCAGCTCAGCAGTGAAGCGCGGGTAGAAGGTCGACTTGGCCGAGGAGAATTGCTTCTCGGTGGCGGAGATATCGGCTTCGGCGGAGCGCAGCACCGGGCTGTTTTCGATCAACTGGTGACGGGCTTCGTCCAGCGTGGCGGGCATCTGTGCGAACGGTGCTGGCGCGGACAGCTGGTCGGCTGGAGTGCCCACGGCGCTCAGGTAGTTGGTTTCGGCGTCAGCCAGGTTGGTCTGTTCGGTGATCAGGTTGTTGCGAGCCTGAGCCAGACGCGCGTCAGCCTGGTCGAGGTCGGCAGTACGACCGACGCCACGGGAGGTGCGCAGTTGGATCTGATCGTAGATACGCTGGTGGTTGTCGAGGTTCAGCTGCGCCAGACGCACATATTCCCGGCGCACCAATACATCCAGATATACCTGGGCAACGGTAAGGCCAGTGCGCTCGCTAGTGCCCAGCAAAGAATAGGCACGAGAGTTGACGGTGGCTTGTTGACGCCCCACTTCGTTCTGCGTCGCAAAACCGTCGAATATCATTTGAGTGAGTCGAACGCTGGCTTCACCTCGATTGAGTGTGGTGTAGCCATCTTTACCCGTTTCGGCGCGAGTGGTCGGGGTGTCGGAACCCTCGCGACCATAGCCGGCCAGTACGTCGACCTTAGGCAGGTAGCCACCTTTTGCAGCCCGCAATTGATAGTCGGCTGCAATGCGCGCGTTAACGCCGGCCTGGATTTCTGGATGGACCTCAATCGCCTGCTGCATGGCTTCTGGCAGGGTTTGTGCTTGAGCGTAGCCGGCCGCCAGAACAAAAGGGATGGCGGTGAAAAGGATGTTCGCGCGCATGAATGGTTACTTCCCGAAGACGACGTATGCACCCCCGGGAAAAACCCACAGGGATTGGTAATTGGCGACCTTGCAATTCGTATATCGGAGATTCCACGCGGAACTTGATCACGAATTCTGGAAGCCGGTGATGCCACTTAAATATCAATGTGACATTACGCGGCGGATTGTTTAGGATGGCGCGACGAAGGTCAATAGATTGTCATAAAGTTAATTGCGTTAAATTCACGACAATATCTTGACGTCATTAGATTTCATACCTTTAGCATCGCTCATTGAAGAACCGACAAGAAATGTCGATATGTTCACAGAGCAAATAGAACGGCATCCCCGGAGAGTTCCCAATGAGCAGTGTTGTTGCCATCGTCAAAAGCATTGTTGGTCAAGTCATTGCAATTTCCCCTGAAGGGATCAAGCGCGTACTCATCGAGGGCGACCATCTGCTCGCCGGCGAGCGCATTGAGACCGGGGCCTCGGGTGCCGTATCGCTGGAACTGGGCGATGGTCGGGTGCTGGACGTCGGCCGTGACAGCCAGTGGAGTGCGGCCAACCCGCAGATCAGCACGCAGGTAGGCGAAGGCGAGCAGGTCGCCGCGACCCAGGCGCCTTCCGCTGCCGAGCTGCAGCAAGCCATCGCTGACGGCGTCGACCCGACCAAAGCGTTCGAAGCGCCGGCTGCCGGTGTGACCCAAGTGACTGACGTCGGCCCTGGCGGCGAAGCCGGCGGTGGCCACTCGTTCGTGGTGCTGGACGCTACCGGTGCGACCGTTGCGCCGACCATCGGTTTCGACACCGCAGGCTTGGGCAACGGTACCGGTGTTGCTACCGAGCAGGCCGACGCCACGCCTCTGCGGGCCTCGACCCTGACACTGACCGCCACCGATTCGGTGGCCGAAACCGGCGGCGTGGTGACTTACACCGCCACCCTGACCCAGGCCCCGGTAAGCCCGCTGACCATCACCCTGTCCAACGGCCAGACTATCGTCATCGCGGCGGGTCAGCTGACCGGCTCGGTCAACGTCACCTTCGCCGACACCAACGATGTTTACATCGACGCGCATACCGTTTCGGTCACAGTGACCGGCACGAGCGGCGGTCAGGGCCTGGTCCTCACCACCGACACGACCCCGGCCACCACCTTGGTGACCGACACCATCGATCCGACCCAGGTCACCATCACCGCACCGAACGGTACCGTGACCGAAGGGACCTCGGTGACCTACACCATCAGCGTCGCCAACGC
Organism: Gammaproteobacteria bacterium; assembly: GCA_903970465.1. Taxonomy (GTDB): domain Bacteria; phylum Pseudomonadota; class Gammaproteobacteria; order Pseudomonadales; family Pseudomonadaceae; genus Aquipseudomonas. The sequence goes on along the minus strand of CAJCIO010000081.1, from coordinate 12,079 downwards.
GCCGCAGACCAACCTGGTGCTGACCCTGTCCGATGGCAACACCGTGACCATCGCAGCGGGCAAGACCTCGGTCGATTACACCGTCAACGTCGGTGATGCCAACCATGGCGGCCGTAGCGATGACATCTATGCCCAAGGGACGACCACCACGACCCTGACCGTCACCGGTGTGGCCAATGGCGCCGACGGTAACCTTGAATCGGTCGTGACGACCGGCGCCACCGTGACCACCTCGATCGTCGACAACACCACCCCGACCTCGATTGGTTTCAGCGACCACACCGCCTCGGTCAACGAAGGCTCGGCTGCCACTTACACCATCAACGTGCCGACCACCACTGCGCCGCTGACCCTGACCCTGAGCTACAGCGGCACCGCTGTGCCAGGCTCGGTCAATGCCAATGGCACGGACGTCACGCCTGGCAGTTCCAACGTCACGTTCAGCAACATCGTCACCAACGCCGACACCGGCATCACCACGGCAACCGTGACCGTCGTGCTGCCTGCCGGCCAGAACAGCTTCACCCTCGGCACCCTGACCGACAATCTGCTCGAGGGCACCGAAGGCGTGACCCTGACGCTGACCGGCGTCACCGGTGGCGGCCTGGAAAACCCGACGGTCGACAGCGCGCTAAGCACCGTCAATACCGATATCGTCGACCAGACCGTGCCGACGGCTACCGGCACCGGTGGCGATACCATCAACGGTGCTGGCGGCGATTCGGTGGTCGGCTCTGAAGACACTCCAGTCAACCTCACCTGGAGCAACTTCAACGTCCAGTCGGCCGCAGCTGGCGAGACGCCGGACTTGGGCGTCAAGATCACCAGTATCCCTGACGGCACGCTGGTGCTGACGGTCAACGGCGTTTCAACGACCGTTGCCGCAGGCGACATCATCACCAAAGCCGAGCTCGACAGCGGCACCTTGGTGTTCACCCCGGCCGCCAACGCCGCGAGCACTGGCACCGGTGCGGGCAGCGTGCAGGACCTGTACGGCGCGATCGACTTCCAGCCGGTCAACAACGCGACCTCCGCGACCCCGCTGCTGGGCGCTCAGGCCAGCATCGGCCTGGTCATCAATGCGGTCGCCGATACACCTGTGCTCACCGTGCCTGCCACGGTCAGCGGCGCTGAAGATTCGCCTATCGCTATCACTGGCGTCAGCACCGCACTGGTCGACACCGACGGCTCGGAAACCCTGACCACCACCGTCAGCGGCCTGCCTGCGGGCTCGGTCATTACTTACCAGAACGCCGCTGGGGTCACTGTCACCAAGCCGGTCGCCACCGACGGCGCGACCACGGACATCACCGACGCCAACCTGGCGACCTTGACCGTGACGCCGCCGCTGAACTACAACAGCCAGGCGAACGGCGACATCCAGCTGACCATCAGTTCGTACACCACTGAAAGCAGCAACGGCGCGACGTCCACCCCGAATACCCAGACCGTTACCCTGGTAGTGACGCCGGTCAACGACGCTCCGACTATCGCCGCGCCGACCGCTCAGACCACGGCCGAAGACACCCCGCTGACCTTCTCGGCAGCGAATGGCAACGCGATTACTGTGGCTGACGTGGATTCCGCTACCAGCCCGATCAAGGTCGACGTGACCGTAACGGGCGGTACGCTGGTTCTGACCAATGGCACCACTAGCGCAGCCACCGACGGCGTAGTGACCCTGACCGGTACCCCGGCGCAGATCAACGCGCAACTGGAAGGTGCGACCTTCACCCCGAACCTGAATTCGAACGACACCAATGGCTCTAACGCCGGCCTGTCGATCACTGTCAACGACCAAGGCAACACCGGTGCGGGCGGCCCACTGACGGCGACTCAAGCCATCGCCATCGACGTCACTCCGGTCAACGATGCGCCGACCATCAGCGCGCCGACCACCCAGACAGTCGCCGAAGACACCCCGCTGACCTTCTCGGCAGCCACCGGCAACGCCATCACCGTCGCAGACGTGGACTCGGGTTCCAGCCCGATCAAGGTCGATGTGGCCGTAGCGGGCGGCACGCTGGTACTGGTCAACGGCACCAGCAGCGCCACCACTGGCGGCGTGGTGACGCTGACGGGCACCCCTGCCGAGATCAACGCGCAGCTGGAAGGCGCCACCTTCACCCCGACCCTGAATTCGAACGACACCAATGGCTCCAACGCCGGCCTGTCGATCACTGTCAATGACCAAGGCAACACCGGTGCGGGCGGCCCGCTGACGGCGTCGCAAACCATCAGCATCGACGTCACCCCGGTCAACGACCCACCCGTCGCCAACAACGACATCGGCACCACGATCTCCGGCAGCCTGCAAGGTAACTACTACGGTTATCGCGAAGGCACCGATGGCCCCAACCTGGGCACCATCAAGCAAGCAGTGGACTTCATCGCATCGCATTCGGCGAATGCCACCTTCTCGGCCACCAACCTCAACTACGGTGGCACCGACACAGGCCAATTGTTCGGCAATAACCTGGGCACCAGCTCCAACCTGGGCAAGTTCCTGGGCGCTGACAGTGCCTCGCTGACCTACGCCAATGGCACCACGCAGACCACCACCTCGGACGCTATCGTCGAGCTGACCGGTAAAGTGACCATGGCCGCCGGCGATTACTCGCTGCGCATCACCGCAGATGATGGCTACGCCGTCTATATCGATGGCAAGCAAGTGGCTGCCGTCGACGGCAATCAGCCATCGACTACCGATGTGTTCAACTTCTCGCTCGCTACCTCAGGCGCGCACGATATCCAGATCGTCTACTGGGATCAGGGCAGCTACGCCCAGCTCACTGTCGAAGTGGCGCCGGTAACCGGTGGTGTCGTGGGCACTTACGGCGTGCTGGGTCAAACCGATACTGCGGCGCTGGGGCACGACACCCTGACCACTTTTGAAGACCAGCCACTGGTCATCAAGGCGGCCACCCTGCTGGCCAACGACACCGATGCCGATGGCGACACACTGACCATCAACAGCCTGCAGGGCACTGATGGGAAAACACCTTCCGCCGTGACGGATACCGCAGGCAAGGTGGTGGGCACCGTGGTGCTGGACGGCAATGGCGACGTGATCTTTACGCCGGCCAAGGACATCAATGGCCTGGTGACCTTCAGCTACACCGTGACCGATGGCCAGGCGACCTCCAACACCGCGATCGTTACGGTCAACGTGGTGGCGGTCAACGATGCGCCGACCATCAGCGCACCGACTATCCAGACTGTCGCGGAAGACACCCCGCTGACCTTCTCGACGGCCAATGGCAACGCCATTACCGTCGCTGACGTGGATTCGGCCACCAGCCCGATCAAGGTCGATGTGACTGCAACGGGCGGTACTCTGGTCCTGGCGGACGGTACCTCCAGCGTGACCAACAATGGCGTGGTGACCCTGACCGGTACGCCTGCTCAGATCAACGCCCAGCTCGAAGGCGCGACCTTCACGCCGGCGCCTGACCTCAACGGCACTGCCGGTCTGTCGATCTCGGTCAACGACCAAGGCAACACCGGCATTGGCGGCGCACTGACGACCACTCAGGGCATCACCATCGACGTTACCCCGGTCAACGACGCCCCTGTGGTCGACCTGAACGGCACTGCGGTGAATGGCATCAACTACACCGCCGTCACGTTCGTCGAGAATGGCGGTCCGGTCAGCATCAGCAACAACCTGAGCATCACAGACCCGGATACCGGCACCAACCACGACGCCAATGGCAACGTGATCGTCAGCAACTTGCAGTCGGCCACCATCACCCTGACCGGCTACGTTGCTGGCGACGAGCTGACCGGCGTGCCAAGCAGCACCAACAGCATGCAGGTCAAGACCGAAGTCGTGCAGGTGGATGGCAAGGACGCGCTGCAGGTGACCATCACCGCCACCCTGACGCCGGCTGAATACCAGACGATCATTTCCCAGATCGGCTACCAGAGCACCAGCGAAACCCCGACTGCGGGCTTACGCACCGTGACCGTTTCGGTCGTGGACGATGGCGGCCTGTCGTCTGCTGCGGCCCAGACCACCATCAACGTCACTCCGGTGAACGATGGCCTGAGCGCAGTGACCAGCACCGTGACTGGCGCCGAAGACACCCCGCAAACCCTCAAATGGGCCAGCTTCAGCGCCGACGACAGTGACTTCAGCAACGCCAACATGGGCATCACGATCACCAAGCTGCCGGCAGCCGGCAGCCTGACCCTGGACGGCAATGCCGTAACCGTGGGCGAAGTGATCAGCAAGGCCGATATCGAAGCCGGCAAGCTGGTCTTCACCCCGGCTGCCAACGAGTCGAGCGGCGGTACTGCTGGCGCGTTGGGCAACATGGGCACCGACTACGCGACCCTCGAGTTCGCGCCGACGCAATCCACCACGGTCAATGGCACCACCTCCGTGCAGGTTGGCACCACTGGCGTCCTGACCGTGGACGTCACGCCGGTGGCCGATACGCCGATCATCACCTTCGGCAGCGCTCGCGACGGTATTACCACGCATCTGTCCGATGTACAGCTTGACGGCCAGAGCTGGAGCGGCAGCATTCAAGTTGGCAGCCTGACCAACGACACCACCCCGACCGCCAACGGTTCGATTTTCGGCGGTGGCACCACCGTCTGGAGCACCGGCAACTCGGTCAATGGCACCGGCCAGGTCGAAGTCGGCCAGGTCGGCGTCTACGGCGCTGGCAGCGGCACCACTCAGGTCATCGAGCTGGAGCGCAACGCGGGCGACCAGTCCAACCTGTACACCACCATCGACGCCAAGACCGGCGCGCTGTACACCGTGACCGTCGATTACGCGCCACGCGGCAGCGATTTCGCCGGCTCGCTGATCAACGTGATGTGGGGCAATACCGTCGTCGGTACGCTGAGCGCTACCACGGGCGGCTTGCAGTCCTACACCTTCAATATCCCGTCTTCGAGCACGGGTGATCAGGTGCTGAGCTTCCAGGCAGTCAATGCCGACGGCTCGAACGGCAGCGACAGCTACGGCGGCCTGCTGTCCAACATCACGGTCAGTGAAGTACTGAACCAGGGCCTGGAGGATCACGCGATCCTGCTGTCCAGCATCAATGCCGCGACCGTTGATACCGACGGTTCCGAAACCATGAAGATCACTCTCAAGGGTGCGCCCGTAGGCTCGGTGATCACCGATGGCACCGCCGCCCACACGGTGACCGTCACGGCTGCCAACGTCGGCAACGAGATCGACATCAGCGACTGGTCGCGTTCGACCATCACGCTGACCCCGCCTGCCAACTACAACAGCACCGACAACGGCGACATCAAGCTGATCGTCACCGCGACCTCCACCGACGGTGCGTCGGTGAGTGCACCCGTGACCGCCGAGTTGGACGTCAACGTCATCGCGGTCAACGACGCCCCTGTGGTCGACCTCAATGGCGCGGCGGCTGGCACCGATACCTCGGCGGCCTATACCGAACACCAGGCCGCGATCAACATCGCTGGCGCTGACTTCACCATCACTGACGTCGACCAAGGCAGCACCGTCAGCTCGGCCACCATCAAGGTGACCAATATCAGCGCTGGCGACCTCCTCGCACTGGACACCAACAGCGATGTCGCCAAGGCCGCCATCGCCAACGGCCTGACCATCGCTCAGAACGCCACTACCGGTGTGATCACCATCACCGGCACCGCGACTCACGAAGTCTATGAAGACCTGATCAAGTCGATCACCTTCAGCAGCAACGGCGCGACCGTTTCGGGTACCCGCGATATCACCGTTTCGGTAAACGACGGCACGGGCGCTGCGAACTCCGAATCCAATGTGGCGACCCTGGCGGTCAACGTAACGGCGGTCAACGATGCACCCACCATCACCGTCGTCGCCAACCCGATCACTGAAAACAGCGCCCATGGCAACGATGTGGCCGCGACCTTCACCACTGCCGATCCGGACAGCCCGAACCTGACCGTGACCTTCACCACCGGCACCAACGCTGATCAGTACTACGCCATCAGCGGCAACACCGTGGTGCTGACCGACAAAGGCGCAGCCTTCGTCAACGCGGGCAATGCACTGCCTGCCGTAGACCTGACCGTGAGCGACGGCGCCCTGACGGGTCAGAGCGCAGCGACGCCAACAGTGACCTTCGTCAACGATGCCCCGGTTGTGGCGGATACCAGCAGCACCTACACCGAAGGCGGCGCTGCCGTTGCCTTGGTCAACGGCTTCACCATCACCGATGAAGACAACAGCGTTGCCGGCAAGCAGATCCACGGCGCGACCATCACCCTGAGCAACTACCAGGGTACCGACGTACTGACCTCGAGCCACGTGGTGGGCGCGGTCGGCACCAGCGGCAACACTGATGTCGCGGGCGTGACGTACAGCACCTCGATCAACGGCACCACTCTGACCATCACCCTGACCGGCGATGCCAGCCGCGCTGACTACCAGACGCTGATTAACTCGCTGCAGTACAGCAGCACCAGCCAGAACCCGGACACCACGCCACGTACCGTGACCGTGCAAGTGACCGATACCGGCCTGAACAGCGACAACGTAGGTGATGCAGCGTCCAACGTCGCGACCAGCACCCTGAACATCACGGCAGTGGACAACGCGCCAGTCGTGACCGGCAGCAACGTGACCTTCACCGAAGGCGATGCGGCCAAATCGGTCGTGGGCACCCTGGCGATCACTGACGCTGATGACAGCACGCTGAGCAAGGTCGTCGTGACGCTGAGCAGCCTGCACGCCGGCGACGTCGTCGCCATCGGCGCGCAGTCCGGCATCACTGTCGCAGCTACCGGTTCGGTAGCCCAAGGCACCGTGACCTACACTCTGACCGGCACCGCCGATATCGCCGCCTACAAAGCTCTGATCTCGTCGATCACCTTCGCTGCACCCGGCGACAACCCAGTCGCGGGCACCCGTGACGTCTCGGTCGTCGCCACCGACAACGGCGGCAACACCACCACCTTGCTGACCGGCTCGGAAAGCAACAGCATCACCGTGGTTGCGGTCAACGATGCACCTGTCGCTGTAAACGACGTTCCGGCCCTCAACATCGCCGGTCTGCAAGCCAACTACTATGGTTACGCGCAGAACGACACCACCCAACCGAACCTGGGCACCATCAAGCAGGCCACGGACTACATCTCGGCACACAGCCCGGATGTGACCTTCTCGGCAACCCAGCTGAACTACGCCGTCAACGGCCCATTGGGCAGCAGCGGCGACCTCGCAACGTTCCTTGGTACCAATGCCACCAACGTCATCGGCACTCAACCGAACACGTCGGATGCGATCGTCGAGCTGTTCGGCAAAGTCAACCTGAACGCGAACACCACCTACACCTTCAAGGTCACCGCGGATGACGGCTATACCGTCCTCATCGATGGCAAGGCCGTGGTCTCGGTCAACCAGAATCAGAGCGCTTCGTCGAATATCGGCACCTTCACGACCGACAGCACTGCTGGCGCGCACGACATCCAGATCGTCTACTGGGATCAGGGTGGTGTTGCCAAACTTTTGGTTCAGGTGAGCACCGATGGCGGCAGCACCTATAGCACCCTGGGCTCGACCGCGGGCACGCTGACGCACTCGACCCTGACCACCCTGGAAGAAACCCCGCTGGTGATCAAGGGCGCCGACCTGCTGAGCAACGACAGCGATCCTGACCACGACGTCATCAAGATCGACAGCGTGGCCGCCACCAGCGATACCCATGGCACCGTGGTCTACAACGCCGCCACTGGCAACGTCGTGTACACGCCAGAGACTAACTATCAGGGTGCCGCGAGTTTCAGCTACACCATCAGTGATCCGAGTGGTTTGACCTCGACGGCGACCGTTACCGTCAACGTCGTCAACGTCAACGACGCACCGGTTGTGGACCTGAGCCCAAGCAACACCGCAACGGCCGATACCACCGCCGGCTTCACCGAGAAAGGCGGTGCGGTTGCCATCGTGGCCAACGCCCTGATCACCGACGTCGACAGCGCCAACCTGAGCGGCGCCACCGTCACCTTGACCAACGCCAAGGCATCCGATGCCCTGAACGTTGGCAGCTCGACTTCGACTTCGGGTACCACCAACGGCATCACTTGGAACATCGTCAGCACACCGGCCACCGGCACTGCCAGCAGCATCGCCGTCACCCTGAGCGGTGCTGCAACCAAGGCGACGTATCAGAACCTGATCGATTCGATCACCTACAACAACACCAGCGCCAACCCGGACACCACGGCACGCTCGGTGACGGTTGTCGTGAAAGACGATGATGGCTTGGCGTCGAACACTGCGACCTCGGTGATCAGCGTCAATGCGGTCAACGATGCACCGACCGCCGTCAACAGCACCCTCACTGGTACTGAAGACACCGCCAAGGCCATCGCCTGGTCGACCTTCGGCGTCGCCGATGTGGACAGCCCGGCTTCAAGCCTGGGTATCGTCTTCACCGCGCTGCCAGCCAATGGCTCGATCCAGTACCAGAACGCTGCTGGCAGTTGGGTCACCCTGACCGCTGCTGACCTGCAGGGCGGTTCAGCTGCCAAGGTGTTTACCTCGGCCAGCAGCCTGCAGTTTGTCCCGGGCCTCAACGAGTCGAGCAACGGCAACGCCACCAGTGGCGTGGGCAACAACCAGCACGACTACGCGCAACTGAGCTTCCAGGCAGTCGACGGCGGCAGCACCAACGGTACGAGCGCTATCCACACCATCACCCTCGACATCAATGCCGTGGCCGATGCCCCGACCCTGTCGGTCGCTCTGCCAACGCAGGCATCGACGGGCCTGCTGTTGAGCACCTATGTGCTCGACAGTGCCGGCAAGACCACCTTCGGCACCAGCGGTAACGGCATCACCGGTACCACGCTGACTGGCGACATCAATACCTACGCGGCCAGCCACACGGCGACCACGTCCGGCACCGTGGTGAAGGACTTCAACTCCACGCACACCACCGGTACTACCACCAGCAACAGCGTCACCGCGGGCACTGCGACCGAAGCCACCGGCCTGGTTTACCTGACCGCCGGCAAGGTCTACACCTTCAGCGGCACGGCGGATGACAGCTTCGCCGTTACCCTGGGTGGCAAGCTGGCCGCCACGGCGACCTGGGGCAACAATTCGGGTGCGATCACCGGCAGCTTCACGCCGACGGTATCGGGCTACTACACCCTGGATATCTACCACTACAACCAGTCCGGCCCAGGCAACTACAACCTGCAGGTCTCGGTCGACGGTGCCACCGCTACCAGCCTGTCCGGCAGCGGCCTGATCACCTACACCAGCACGGCCGATGCAGCGGCCAACGGCGTGACCTTGTCGGCGCTCAACGGCTCGAACAGCGAGGGTTTCTACACCGCCTCGTCGATCAACCACGGGATGGAAAACACCCTGATCAAGCTCAGCGCGATCACGGCGACCTTCTCCGACAACGATGGCTCGGAAACCCACAGCGTGACCTTGAGCGGCCTGCCAACAGGCACGCAGATCTACTCGGGTGCCACAGCGCTGACCGCGAACACGGACGGCACTTACACCGTGACCAACGCGGACCTGAGCAATCTGTCCCTGAAGGCACCGACCAACTACGTCGGGACCATCACCGTAGTGGTCACCGGGACGTCGATCGAAGGCAGCAACAACAACACCGCGTCGAGCCAGACCTCGTTCGTGGTCACCGTCGACCAGGCCAACTTCGCGCCGGCCATCGACCTCGACCTCAACAACAGCAGCGGTGCGACCAACAACGATTACGCGGTTGCCTATGCCACACCAGGCACTGCGGTATCGGTCGCCGACACCGACGCGACCATTACCGATACCCAGGGTACTGGCACCGTCGGTGGTGCAACGATCACTTTGAACAGTGCGACTGCAGGCGACTCGCTGGCGTTCGGCGCGTTGCCAAGCGGTATCACCGGCACCGTGGTGACGTCGGGCAGCAGCATCGTCGTGACCCTGAGCGGTACCGGGACTTACGCGGACTACCAGGCAGCCATCAAGGCGGTGACCTACAGCAACAACGGCTATGACACCGACAGCACTGGCGCGCCAGCCGCACAGAGCACCCGCACTGTCACCGTGACGGTCGATGACGGCACCGGCGCCCTGAATGCCAAGTCGGCGGCGGCAACCACTACCATCTCCGTGGCGGCAGAGACCTACACCACGCAAACCGGTGGGGCGGGTACCGACACCCAGACTGCATCCAGCGGCGCCAATACCATCATGGTCGGTGACGTGAGCGGCACCCAGTTGGTAAAAGGTGCCAGCTACAACCTGGCATTCATTGTCGATACCTCGGGGTCGATGGGCGGCACCGTTTCGGGCACGAGCCAGAGCGCACTCAGCCTCGCGATTTCCCAGCTCACGCAAGTCTTCAATGATCTGAAGAGCAGCCTGACCGGCGATCATGCCGGTACGGTGAACGTGTTCCTGGAAAACTTCAGCACCAAGGTGGTCTCCACCGTCAGCGTCAACCTGGCGGATGCCAACGCGCTGGATACCCTGATCAATACGATGAAGGGCTATTCGGCCAGCGGCCGGACCGACTACGAGGCTGCGTTCCAGTCAGCCAATACCTGGTTCTCGACGCATACGACTACCGGTGTGACTAACCTGACCTACTTCATCACTGACGGTCAGCCTAACGAGTATCTGTCCAATGGTAATGCGGTCTCGGGCAGCACCAGTGCTGCCGTGACTGCAGCGGCCGACGATTTCGCGACGCTCAAGGCCTCGTCTACCGTCTACGCCATTGGTCTGGGCAGTAGTGTCGATGGCACGACGCTGGCCAAGTTCGACACTGACGGCGTGGTGCAGAACAACGTCAGTGCCAGCGACCTGGGTACCGCCATCCACAGCAGCACGGCGGCCGTGCCAGCGGGGGATGACACCGTGACGGGCTCGACCGGCAACGACATCCTGTTCGGCGACATGGTGACCTTCACTCCGACCAGCGGCACCGCGGTGGAAGGCGCAGAAGCGCTGCGCGCCTATGTGACCTCGGCCACGAACAGCACCTCCAGCGTCAGTGATGAAACGCTGCACCAGTACATCACCAACCACATCACCGAGTTCAACGGTTCCATCGCCACCACGGCGGGCACCCTGAACGTCTCGACAACCGGTGGCAACGACACACTGCTGGGCGGCGATGGCAATGACATCCTGTTCGGTCAGGGCGGTAACGACACGCTGCAGGGCGGCGCCGGCAACGACATCCTGCTGCCTGGCTCGGGTAACAACATCCTGTCGGGTGGCACTGGCGCAGACACCTTCATGTGGCTCAAAGGCGATACCGGTACCAACGTGATCAAGGACTTCAGCACCACCCAGGGCGATAAACTCGACCTCAGCGACCTGCTGCAGACCGCGACCGTCACCAACATCTCCGACTACATCAAGGCGACCACCGACAGCACGGGCACGACCCTGAGCATCAACAGCTCAGGCAAGATCGCCACGGCCGCGGCGGATGTCACCATCCACGTCGACAATGTGAGCTGGAGCAACGACACCATCAAGTCGCTGGTTGCCGGTACCGATCCGACCATCAAGGTCGATCACCACTGATAGACCCGACACCGCCCGCCCCGTCACAGGGGAGGGCGGCATCGGTAGCCGTACCTTTTGGGCCGGCTCCCACAGCCCCTGCCTTGCGCGGTGGTTGCGGGAGCCGGCTCTTTGGATTTTTACCTACCGGGCGCAGCGACTTTGCGACCGACCCAGAAACACCTATGCTGGTCAGCAGTTTCTTCCCGAGGTGAGCCATGTTCTACGTTCAGCGCGACGCAAACGGGCAGTTGTTGCGTGTGGAGGCGGCAGCCTATGCCGAAGCCAACGAGACGCTGCCAGCCGATAATCACGAGATCCAGACATGGTTCGCCAACGCGGCCATCGAGGGCAGCCTCAAGCAGCTCAAGCAGTCCGACCTGGACATGATCCGGGTACTCGACGACTTGATCCAGGTGCTCACCAGCAAGGGCGTGATCCGCGTCACCGACCTGCCGGAAGCGGCCCAGGCCAAACTCACCGACCGCAGCAATGCCCGTGAAGCGCTGGGTGGGTTGAGCCATTTGATCAATGATGAAGAGACTGGGTTGATCT
>CAJCIO010000080.1 GCA_903970465.1 Gammaproteobacteria bacterium | reverse complement strand
CCACCTGATCCCATCCCGAACTCAGCAGTGAAACGATGCATCGCCGATGGTAGTGTGGGGTTTCCCCATGTGAGAGTAGGTCATCGTCAAGATTAAATTCCGAAACCCCCATCTGCGAAGGCAGGTGGGGGTTTTGTCTTTCTCGGGCCCGAAAGATTCTGCAATCCAATCCCCTTTCCAAGCGCCCCGTTCTCTCGCACCAGCATGATAAAGTTTCCCCTTATCCCCGCTCACCGCCAAGGATGCTCGAATGTCGCCTGCAACCCCCATTACCCCCGGCTTCATGATCGTCCACGGCAACCGCCTGGATGAACTGCGCGGGTTGGTGGTCAGTTGGATGCGGCGCTATCCCTTGCTTCCACTGGAAAGCGAAATTGCCTTGGTGCAAAGCAACGGCATCGCCCAGTGGTTGAAGCTTGCGTTGGCAGAGGACCCATCAGAAGATGATCTGGGCGGCTGCGGCATCGCAGCGGCGATAGAAGTACAACTGCCCGGCAGTTTCATGTGGCAGCTGTACCGCAAAGTTCTAGGCAAAGAAGAAATCCCTGCTACCTCCCTGCTCGATAAAGCGCCCCTGACTTGGCGCCTGATGCGCTTGCTGCCGCAGCTCATCGACCAACCCCATTTCGAACCGCTGCAACGTTTCCTCACCGACGACACCGACCTGCGCAAACGCTACCAACTGGCCGAGCGGCTCTCCGACCTGTTCGACCAGTATCAGGTCTACCGCGCCGATTGGTTGGAAGATTGGGCGGCCGGCCGCCATCAGTTGCGCAGCGTTCGTGGCGAAGTCAAACCCCTAGCCGCAGCCAACTGCTGGCAAGCCGAACTTTGGCGAGCCCTGCTGCATGATGTCGGGGCCGAGGGCATGGCACAAAGCCGCGCGGGCGTGCATCAACGCTTTATTGAGCGCATCGACGCGCTCGAACAAGCGCCAGCTGGCCTGCCGTCGCGAGTCATTGTCTTCGGTATTTCCTCGCTGCCCGCCCAGGCGCTCGAGGCGCTCGCCGGCCTGGCTCGTTTCAGCCAGGTGCTGCTGTGCGTCCACAACCCTTGCCGTCATCACTGGGCTGACATCGTTGCCGACAAAGACTTGCTCCGCCATCAATATCGTCGTCAAGGTCGCAAGCAAGGCACGCCCCAGATCATCGACGCCAGCGCCATGCACCAACACGCTCATCCCTTGCTCGCGGCCTGGGGCAAACAGGGCCGCGACTACATCAACCTGCTCGACAGCTACGATCAACCTGACAGCTACCGCGCTGCCTTTCGGGAGGGTCGCATCGACCTGTTCAGCGAGTCGACCACGCACACCATGCTTAACCAGTTGCAGGACGATATTCTCGAACTGCGCCCGCTGGCCGAAACCCGCAGCATCTGGCCTGCAGTCGATATCACTCAAGACTTGTCGATACGCTTCCATGTAGCCCACAGCGCGCAACGCGAAGTGGAAATTCTCCACGACCAACTGCTTGCCCGTTTCAGTGCCGACCCGACGCTGCGCCCACGGGACATCATCGTCATGGTCCCGGACATCGACAGCTACGCCCCGCATATCCGCGCTGTGTTTGGTCAACTGCCACGCGACGACCAACGCTTCATCCCCTTCACCCTCACTGATCAGGGCCAGCGGGGCCGCGATCCATTGCTGATTGCCCTTGAGCACTTGCTGAAACTGCCCGACAGTCGCTTCGCCGTGAGTGAGATCCTCGACCTGCTCGACGTGCCTGCCCTGCGCGCCCGCTTTGGTATCGAAGAGCGCGACTTGCCGACCCTGCACCGCTGGATCGAAGGCGCCGGTATCCGGTGGGGGCTCGACGCCGACCAGCGCGCTGGCCTTGGTCTGCCCCAAGGGCTGGAACAGAACAGTTGGCACTTCGGGCTGCGGCGCATGCTGCTGGGTTATGCCGTCGGCGCAGGTGATGGCTGCGATGGTATTGAACCCTATGACGAGATCGGCGGCCTCGACGCGGCCCTGATCGGCCCGTTGGTGGCATTGCTCGATGCGCTTGCCGTAGCTCACCAGCAACTCTCACAACCAGCGTTACCGACCCAGTGGGGCGAGCGCCTGCATGGTCTGCTGCGAGTGTTCTTCCAGGCCACCAGCGAACACGATGAATACCTCCTGGTGCAGCTCGAAGACCTGCGCGAAACCTGGCTGCAGACCTGCGACAGTGTCGGCCTCGAAGAAGCGCTGCCCCTGACCGTGGTTCGCGAAGCCTGGCTGGCCGGTCTCGACGAAGGCCGCTTGTCCCAGCGGTTTCTGGCCGGTTCGGTGAACTTCTGCACCCTCATGCCGATGCGCGCTATTCCCTTCAAGGTGGTGTGCCTGCTGGGCATGAACGACGGCGACTACCCGCGCGCACAGCCGCCTTTGGATTTCGATCTGATGGGCAGCGACTATCGGCCCGGCGACCGTTCGCGTCGTGAAGACGACCGCTACCTGTTGCTTGAAGCACTGCTGTCCGCCCGAAATCAGCTCTATATCAGCTGGGTCGGCCGCAGCATTCGCGACAACAGCGAGCGCCCAGCCTCGGTACTGGTTGGCCAACTGCGCGACCACCTCGCCAGCGGCTGGCAACTTGCCGGACTCGAAAACCAGGAGGCGACCCCCGACGCCTTGCTTCACGCCTTGACCCTCGAGCACCCGCTGCAGCCCTTCAGTGCCCGCTACTTCCATGAAGGCAATCAGCACTTGTTCAGCTACGCCCGTGAATGGCAGCAACTGCACAACAGCCTAGAGCCCAGCGACTCCGCCACTGCCCTGGAGGCCTATACCCCTGACGCCGCCTTGGGTATCGCCCAACTGCAGGACTTCCTGCGCAACCCGGTCCGCCACTTCTATAGCCAACGCCTGAAAGTCTTCTTCGAAGCAGCCCAGGCCCCATCGCCGGACGAAGAACCCTTCAGTCTCGACGCCCTGCAGCGCTACACCCTCAGCGAAAGCCTGCTGGCCGCCGGCATGGCCAACGTCCACAGCGTCGATCTGGCCCTGCAGTCCCAGGCTCAACGCCTGCAAGGCAGTGGTCTGCTGCCCATGGCCGGCTTCGGGACTTGTCTGCAGGCCGAACTGATCGAGCCCTTGCCCGACCTGCTGGCACGTTATCGTGATTTGCGCGTGCTCTGGCCGATCACTCTGGATAGCGCTTTACCCATTACCTTCAGCTATCAAGGCGTGACGCTGGAAGGCTGGATCGGAGGCCTGCAACAGCGCGCCGACGGCGGCCTGCTCAGCGTTACCACCATTGCCAATGCCATCGGAGGCACGCGCACGCGTAAATGGCACCGCATGATCCGCTGCTGGGTCGAGCACCTTGCTGCCTGCGCCGTCGGCCTGCCTTTGACGACCGCGCTGGTCGCCAGCGACGACACCCTGTTACTCAAGCCTCTGAGCGAGGAAGCCGCAGCCGAACGCTTGCGCGACTTGCTCAGCGCCTGGCTCATCGGTATGTCCGCGCCACTGCCGATCGCCGTCAAGACCGCCTTCGCCTGGCTTGGCCAAAGCGACCCCGCCAAGGCACAAGCGGCAGCGCACAAAGCCTACGAAGGCGACGGCATCACCTTCGATGGCGAGCGCCGCGAAAGCGTCGCCCTGGCGCGGCAATTCCCCGATTTCGAGGCCATGCTCGCTGACGAAACCTTTACCGGCTGGTGCGACACCCTGTATCGCCCATTGTTCGAAGCCCCTTGGCAATCCGTCGACGCCCAGGAGGCACAGGCATGACTCGATCCGCCCCCTTGGCTCTGACGTTTCCCCTGCGCGGCAGCCAGCTCATCGAAGCCAGCGCCGGTACCGGCAAGACCTTTACCATCTCGGCGTTGTACTTGCGTCTGGTGTTGGGGCACGGGGGCGAACCCAGCGGTTTCGGCCGCGAACTACTGCCGCCGCAGATTCTCGTGGTGACCTTCACCGATGCCGCCACCAAGGAGCTTCGCGATCGTATCCGCACCCGCCTGGCCGATGCCGCACGGTTCTTTCGTGACGAAATCCCCAGCCCCGATGCGCTGATCGAGGAACTGCGCGACGACTATCCGCCCGAGCACTGGTCGGCCTGCGCCAACAAGCTCGACATCGCCGCGCAATGGATGGACGAAGCTGCCGTCTCGACCATTCACAGTTGGTGCCAGCGCATGCTGCGCGAGCACGCGTTCGACAGCGGCAGCCTGTTCACCCAGACGCTGGAGACCGACCACAGCGAACTGCTCGGCGAGGTGGTACGCGATTACTGGCGGCGCTTCTGCTACAGCCTCGAAGGCGACACCCTGACCTGGGTGCGCACTCACTGGAACAACCCCGCAGCGCTGCTGCCGCGGGTACGCGCGATGTTTGGCACCCATACCGCCAACAATGATGGCCGCGAACCTGGGGCGATCATCGACGCCAGCCTGCAACAACGCCGCGACGTCTTGACTGCGCTCAAGGAGCCTTGGACACAATGGGCCCAAGAGTTGCTCGCCTTGTTCCACACTGGCGTCTCCTCCAAATCGGTGCACGGCAAATACATCCAGGCGCGCTTCTTCGAGCCCTGGTTCGAGAAGATCACCGCCTGGGCGACCAACGAAGATCAACACCAACTTGATATCGGTACAGGCTTCACTCGCCTGACACGCGAAGGCGTGAGTGAAGCCTGGAAGACCGACCCACCCGACCACCCCGCGCTGGACGCCATGCTCGATCTGCCCAGCCAGCTCGATGGCCTGCCCAGCCCCGATGCCGCCGTGCTGCAGCATGCCGCGCATTGGATCGGCGAGCGCTTCGAAGCGGAGAAACGCCGACGGGCCGAGATGGGTTTCGACGACATGTTGCTGCGCCTTGATGCCGCATTGGGTGGCTCTTCCGGCGAGCGCCTGGCGAGCTTGATCCGCGAACAGTTTCCGGTCGCGCTGATCGATGAATTCCAGGACACCGACCCGGTGCAGTACCGCATCTTCGAGCGTATCTACCACATCGAGGCCAACGACCCGGCCACTGGCCTGTTCCTGATCGGCGATCCCAAACAGGCGATCTACGCCTTTCGCGGCGCCGACATCCACACCTACCTGCGTGCACGCCAGGCCACCACCGGGCGGTTGCACACCCTGGGCAAGAACTTCCGTTCCAGCGCCGAGATGGTCGCGGCGGCCAACCATGTATTCGCCGCTGCCGAGCAGCGCGAGCCGGGCCGCGGCGCCTTCCTGTTCAAGGACAGCGGGCATAATCCGGTGCCGTTTCTGCCGGTGGACGCCCAAGGTCGCAAAGAGACGCTACAGATCGACAACGTCGCCGTGCCGGCTGTGACGCTCTGGCAATTGCAAAGCGAGGCGCCCCTGTCTGGCGAGGTCTACCGCACACAAATGGCCGCCGTGTGCGCCAGTGAAATCGTCCGCCTGTTGATGGCCGGCCAGCACCAGCGCGGCGGTTTCGTCGGTGCCGAGGGCTTGCTGCGCGGCATTCGTCCGGCGGACATCGCTATCCTGGTGCGCGACGGCAAGGAAGCCCAGGCCGTGCGCGGGCAACTGGCGGCGCGCGGTGTGCGCAGCGTGTACCTGTCCGACAAGGATTCGGTGTTCGCCGCCCAGGAAGCCCATGACGTGCTGGCCTGGCTCAAGGCCTGTGCCGAGCCGGATGCCGAGCGCCCGCTGCGCGCGGCCCTGGCTTGCATCACCCTCAACCTGTCGCTGGTCGAGCTCGAGCAATTCAATCAGGACGAACTGGCCTGGGAAGCACGGGTCATGCAGTTCCGCGAATACCGCACGCTCTGGCGCACCCAAGGCGTACTGCCGATGCTGCGGCGCCTGCTGCACGACTTCGCTTTGCCTCAGTCCTTGATGCTGCGCAGCGACGGCGAGCGCGTACTGACCAACCTGCTACACCTCAGCGAACTGCTGCAACAGGCCGCGGGCGAACTGGATGGCGAGCAAGCGTTGATTCGTCATCTGGCCGAGCACCTGGCGTTGTCCGGGCAGGCTGGTGAAGAGCAGATCCTGCGCCTGGAAAGCGACGAGCAACTGGTCAAGGTGGTGACCATCCACAAGTCCAAGGGCCTGGAATATCCTTTGGTCTTCCTGCCCTTCATCTGCTCCGCCAAACCGGTGGATGGCAAGCGCCTGCCGCTGGCCTATCACGACGAGCACTGCCAGGCCCACGTGACACTCAGCCCCACGCCCGAGCAGATCGCCCTGGCCGACGATGAGCGCCTGGCTGAAGACCTGCGCCTGCTGTATGTCGCTTTGACCCGCGCGCAATACGCCTGCTGGCTGGGCATCGCCGACCTCAAGCGCGGCAATCACAAGGACTCGGTGCTGCACCTCGCCGCGTTGGGCTATCTGCTCGGCGGTGGCCAGCCGCTGGCGGAATCCACGGCCCTCAGCAGTTGGCTGCGCGACTTGCAGCAGGGCTGCGCCAGCATCGCCTACCCGAGCCTGCCCGAAGCCGATGACCTGCACTTTATCGCGCCAGTCGATGACGCCCCCTTGCGTGCCGAGCTGACGCCCACTCGCAAGGCTGCTGAAAACTGGTGGATCGCTTCCTACAGCGCACTTCGTATCAGCGACGACCCGCTCGCCGCCCCTGACAGCGCCCAGGCGCAAAAACTCTATGACGATGAACGCCTCGATCCCCTGGCGCCACGGGAGGTGCAGGCCAGCAGCGGCGATATCCATCGCTTCCCGCGCGGGCCCAACCCGGGTACCTTCCTCCACGGCCTGCTGGAGTGGGCCGGTACCGAAGGCTTCGGCCAGGTCGATCAAGACGCCATCCAGGACAGCGTCGCCCGGCGCTGCAACCGTCGGGACTGGAGCGGCTGGATCACAACCCTGGTGGACTGGCTGCAGGCCCTGATCGCTCAGCCCTTGCCACTGGCCGAAGGGCAACCGGGGTGCGCCCTCAAGGACCTCACCGAATACCAGATCGAGATGGAGTTCTGGTTCGCCAGTCACCGCGTCGATGTCAGCCGCCTCGACGCGCTGGTTCGCGAGCACACCCATAACGGTGCCTTGCGCGCGCCGGCTCAGGGCGCCTTGTTGAACGGCATGTTCAAGGGTTTTATCGACTTGACCTTCGAATATCAGGGCCGCTACTACGTGGTCGACTACAAATCCAACTGGCTTGGCCCGGACGAACAGGCCTACACCTGGGAAGCAATGGATCAGGCGATCCTCGATCATCGCTACGACCTGCAATACGTGCTCTATCTGCTGGCCTTGCACCGCCAGCTCAAGGCGCGGCTGCCGGACTACGACTACGACCTGCATGTCGGCGGCGCGCTGTTCATCTTCCTGCGCGGCGTGCATGCGCCGACCAAGGGCTGCTATTTCGCCCGCCCGGACAAGGCCCTCATCGAGCAGCTCGACGCGCAGTTCCGTGGCGAAGCCGCACCGCGTCCGCCTGCTGCCCAACAAGGCGATCTGTTTCAAGGAGCCGGCGCATGAGCCGCACGTTCGATGACCTGTTACCGACGCCCCTCGATGCCGAGAGCCTGGCGCGTTTGCAGCCGCTGACCGCTGGCGGCGATCTGCTGACCTTGCTCGAGCGCTGGGTCGAGCGCGGTTGGCTACGGGCGCTGGACAAAGCCTTTGTGGCCTTCCTCGCCGAGCTCGACCCTCAGGGCGATCCCCTGGTGTTGTTGGCGGCGGCGCTGACCAGCCACCAACTCGGTCACGGCCACGTCTGCCTCGACCTGGGCGCAACACTGGCCGAACCGGACTTCGCCCTGTCGCTTCCGCCCGAGGGCGATGCGCTCACGGGGCCGCTGCTCCTGCCCTCGCAACTGCTCGAACACCTGAGCCTGGAGGCCTGGCGCGAAACGCTGGCGGCCAGCGCTTTGGTCGAGAACACGTCGCCCACCTCTGCACGCTCGACCAACGCCAGTCAACGCCCGCTGGTACTCGCCGGCCAACGCCTCTACCTGCGCCGCTATTGGGGCTACGAGCGCCGTATCGACCGCGCCCTGCGCCAGCGCCTGGCGCAAACCTCCAGCGCTCCGGCGGACCTCGCCGAACGCCTCGAGCAATTGTTCCCAGCGCAAAGCGAAGTGCCAGTGGACTGGCAAAAACTCGCTTGCGCCCTGGCCACCCGCAGCGCATTCAGCATCGTCACCGGCGGCCCCGGCACCGGCAAGACCACCACCGTCGTCCGCCTGTTGGCGTTGCTGCAAGCGCCCGCGGTGCAAGCGGACAAACCCCTGCGTATCCGTCTCGCGGCACCGACCGGCAAGGCCGCTGCACGCTTGACCGAATCGATCAGCGCCCAGGTCGCCACGCTGGACGTCGACCCGGCCGTGCGTGCGCGCATCCCTGTGGAAGTGACCACAGTGCATCGCCTGCTCGGCAGTCGCCCGGGCACACGGCATTTTCGTCATCACGCCGGCAATTTGCTGCCACTGGACGTACTGGTGGTCGATGAAGCCTCGATGATCGACCTGGAGATGATGGCCAATCTACTCGATGCGTTGCCAGCCCACGCGCGGCTCGTGCTGCTCGGCGACAAGGACCAGTTGGCGTCCGTGGAGGCGGGGGCCGTACTGGGCGATCTGTGCCGCGACGCCGAGGCTGGCCGCTACAGCCCCGAGACCCGCGCCTGGTTGGAAGCGGTGGGCAACGAACGCCTGGATGGCAGCGAGTTGCTGGCTGGCACGGCCAGTGAGCATCCCTTGGCCCAGCAGGTGGTCATGCTGCGTTATTCGCGGCGCTTCGGCGAGGGCAGCGGCATCGGCCAACTGGCCCGGCAGGTCAATCGCCAGGCGCCGGAGCAGGCGCGGGCGCTGCTGCAAAAGGGCGAGTTCAAGGACATCTACTCGCTGCCGCTCAAGGGCGAACAGGATCGGGCTCTGGAAAAACTGCTGCTCAATGGGCAGGCGGCGACGGGCCCCAAGGGCTATCGCCATTACCTCGGACTTATCCACAGCCAGCGCCCGGCGCCGACACTGGATCTGCAAGCACCGCAGTGGGCGCTGTGGGCGCGGGAGGTATTGAGTGCGTTCGACGAATTCCAGTTGCTGTGTGCGGTGCGCAAGGGCCCCTGGGGCGTGGAGCGCCTCAACCAGCGCGCGACCCAAGCGTTGTTCGCCGCAGGTTTGATCGAGAGCGATCAGCATTGGTACGAAGGTCGCCCGGTATTGATGACCCGCAACGACTATGGCCTGGGTTTGATGAACGGCGATATCGGCATCGCCCTGCGCCTGCCCGAGGCACCCGGCTCGCAGAACCTGGTACTGCGGGTCGCCTTCGCCCGCAACGACGGCGAAGGCGGCGTGCGCTTCGTGCTGCCAAGCCGGCTCAATGATGTCGAGACGGTCTATGCCATGACCGTGCACAAGTCCCAGGGCTCGGAATTCGCCCACACCGCGCTGATCCTTCCGGATGCGCTGAATCCGGTGTTGACGAAGGAGTTGATCTACACCGGCATTACGCGGGCCAAGCACTGGTTCACCCTGATCGAACCGCGCAAGGGCGTGTTCGAAGAGGCGGTGAAGCGCAAGGTCAAACGCTTGAGCGGGTTGATGCTCGAAAGCTTGTAATGCCTTGATGATAGGGTGGGGCTTATGGCCTCCTCGCCGCCGAACGCGCAATCTTGCTCCACAGGTCTATGACTCAGGACCAGTCAACTGTGTGGGAGCAAGGCTTGTCCGCGAACAGGCCGTTACAGACGCCGTAGACCGTCCCTGTCACCCCACCGCCAGACTCTGCTCCACCTCGATCCCCATGAACCGCCGAACCCTCTCCCCCTCAGGTTGCGTGCGGATCGCCACCGGCGCGGCATCCAGTTGGATATTGCCGTTCTCCATGAACAGCACGCGATCTGAAATCGACATGGCGAAATCCATCTCGTGGGTCACGATTACCAGGGTCATGCCTTCGCGCGCCAATTCGGCGATCACCTTCAGCACTTCGCCCACCAACTCCGGGTCGAGCGCCGAGGTCGGCTCGTCGAACAGCATGATCTGCGGCTCCATCGCCAGCGCCCGGGCAATCGCCACGCGCTGTTGCTGGCCACCGGACAGCTGATGGGGGTACTTGGCTGCATGGGCCAGCAATCCCACCTTGTCGAGCAGGCGCCACGCCCGCTGCTCCGCCTCGGCCTTGGACACCCCGTGATAACGCGGGGCCAGGGTGATGTTGTCGAGGAGGGTGCGGTGCGGGAACAGATTGAAGTTCTGGAACACCATGCCGATCTGCCGCACGCCCTTGCGCACCTGCGAATTGTTGGGCGCGTCATTGGCGTGGATATAGCTCTCGCCGAACAGCACGATCTCACCCTTGTCGATGGTTTCCAGGCCATTGATGGTGCGAATCAGCGAGGTCTTGCCCGAGCCGGAAGGGCCGATGATGGAGATCACCTGGCCGGCGGCGATGTTCAGGTCGATGCCCTTGAGCACCTCGTGGTGGCCGTAGCGCTTGTGGATATTCTGCAGTTGCAGCGCCGGCGTGGCATCCACGGTTTTAAAAGCTGTGGTGGCCAGTGCTGCAGGGGCGAGGCGTTGGCGAAACTTCATGACACCCTCGTCAGTGAGGGTTTGCGGCTTGCGCAGGCTCAAATCCAGATACCGCTCCAGGCACTGCAACAGCCAGCCGAACACGGTCACGATCAGCACGTAATACACGCCGACCGCCGCCAGAGTTTCCATCACCAGGAAGTTCTGCGCATACAGGCGTTGGCCGATGGTGAGCAACTCGGTCAGGGAAATCACCGAGATCAGCGAGGTCAATTTCACCACGGTGATGTACTCGTTGATCAGCGTCGGCAACGAGATCCGGAAAGCCTGGGGAATCACGATCAGCCGTTGCAGGCCGAGCAGGCCAATGCCCAGCGCGCGACCCGCCTCCTTCTGCCCCTTGAGCACCGAAATCAGCCCACCCCGGTGGATCTCGGCCATGTACGCAGCCTCCGTCACCACCAGCGCCAGCAGGCCGGAATAGAACGGCACCGACAGCACGCCGCCGGTCGAAGGAAATAGCTGCGGCAGGTTGTAGACGAACACCACCAGCACCAACAGCGGGATGCTGCGAAAGAACCAGATATAAATCGACGCCGGCACCCGCAGCCACGCCGAGGTCGAGAGCTTGGCCGAGGCCAGCAAGAACCCCAGCAGCATGCCGATGAGCCACGCGAGCGCGCTCAGCTCGATGACCGTCAGCGTCGCCTCCCAGAAGGCCGGCATCGAAAACAGCGAAACAAAATAAGACCAATCGAATTGCATAGATACCTCACCCAAACCGCTAGACCGCAGCTGCCTTGCTTTACCTGTGGGCGCGGCATTTGCCCGCGAAGCCTTCAGGCTTCAAAAATCTTCGCGGGCATGGCCCGCTCCCACAGAGGATGCAAGGCGCAAATACAATCAGTCAGCTGCTTCCAGATCGTATTTCTTCAGGATGGCCGCGTACTCACCGCTTTTCTTGCTGGCGGCAACCGCCTTGAGCAAGGCCTGATAAGTCTCGTCGTTGCCCTTCTTCACATAGATACCCAGCATCTGCGGGTAGACCAATTCATGCGAAGTCACCACCACGCGACCCTTGGTACGATCGGCGATCATATGCGCAGCGCCGGAGATCTCTACCTGGGCCTGGATGTTCTTCGACAGCAGCGCCTGAGTCACTTCCGGCGCCGAGGGGTATTCGCTGATGGTGATCGCCCCCTTGTTGTTCGGCAGGCAGTATTCGGTCGACAACTTGTTGAAGGCCGCTACCCAGGTGGTGCCCTGCTCGAGGCCGACTTTCAGGCCGCACAGGTCCTCGGGTTTCTGCGGTTTCAGTTCGCTGTCCTTGGGCGTCATGATCGCCGCGCCGGTCTTGGCGTAGGGGATAGTCAGCGCTTGGGTCTGGCGTTCGGCGGTGATGTACATGCCCGAGATGATCGCGTCGTAGTGACCGGCGTTCAGGCCCAGGATCAGGTTGGGGAACTTGGTGTCGACGAAGCTGGCCTTGACGCCCATTTCTTTGGCCAGAGCATGGGACAGCTCGGGATCGGAGCCGACCACGTTCTTGTTGGCGTCGTAGGATTCGAACGGCGGGTAAGTGATTTCCATGCCCACTTTCAATTCGCCCGGGGTGGCGGTTGGCGCCGCAAGGGCAGCGCCGGCGGCCAGCAGCCCGGCAGCCAAGAGGGTTAAGCGGGTTACGTGAAGGTTCGACATAGGCGGTGCTCCAAGGTGAGGGGTGGGGGTTTCAAGACGCTTGCGACTGGTTTTTCAAATGGCCGAAGCTCGACGGTTTGCGCGCTTTGGCGGGCAACTGCGCTTCACCGTTTTCCACACGTTTGCGCAGGTACTGGTAGGTCTGCAGCGCCTGCCCGTACATGTGCTCGCCGATGGCGATTTCTTCGTATTCCTGACCTTCCTTGGCAAAGCTGGGCAGGGGCTTGATCTGGGTATGGAAGTCGCAGGCGTAGAACAGCGGGAACGAGTAGCGCTCCTCGCCGACCTTGCGCACCCGGTGGGCGGTGGCGACAAAGGTGCCGGCGGTCATCACTTCGAGCATGTCGCCGATATTCACCACAAAGGCATCCGCCACCGGCGGCGCGTCGATCCACTGGCCGAGGTCGTTCATCACCTCCAGGCCCGGCTGCTCGGAATGCAGGATGGTGAAGCACTCGTAATCGGTATGGGCGCCGATCCCGGGGGCATCCTCAGCGTGGGCGTCGAACGGATAGTGGATCAGCCGCAACTTGGAAGGCGGGCGGGTGACCATGGCATCGAAATAGTCCTCAGGCAGGCCCAGCGCCAGGGCGAAGCCGCCGAACAGTTTGCGTCCCAAGGCAAAAATCGCCGCGTAGTAAGCCTGCACCGACGGCTTGAATCCCGGCAGCGTCGGCCAGTCGTTCGGACCCAACAGCGGCGTATTGGCCAGCACCAGCGGGTCATCGGCCGGCACTTCGAAGCCGATGTCGAAGGCTTCCTTATGATCCGGCTTGCCCTTGGCATACACCTCTTCGCCTTCCGGCACGAAGCCCTTGTGAGTGGCCGAGGTGCCGATGTAGTGACGCATCTTGGCGTCCAGCGGCTGTGCGAAATAATCCTTGGCCGCCTGCTGCAGCCCGGCGATCAACTCCGGCGCAATCCCGTGGCCAGTGATGTAGAGGAAGCCCACGTCACTGGCGGCGCGGCCCAGTTGCTCGGCCACGGCCAGGCGATGTTCGAGTTCGACGCTGAACAGTCCGGCGATGTTCACCACCGGGATGCTTTTGAAGTTGGCGACGGGCTGGTCACTCATGAGTGGGCTCCTGGAAGGTGCGGCGATTGACTGAAGCGTTCGAAGTGCGCGCGCTCGGTGCGGCCCATCCACTGGTTGAGCGACCACAGATCGGCGACGGGTACGTTGGTGAAGGGCAGGTGATGCAGGTAGCCGTCGGCGCCGAACTCCGGGGTCAGGGTGCTGACGCTGAAGCCGCGGCGCTGCTGCGAGCACCAGATGGCTTCCCAGTGCTGTTGATGGAATGCCAGCTCGCGGGCATATTCCGGGGCGCCGGGGTGCGGCACCTGTGGGCCCTGGTCGTAGCCGACCCGGGCCTGGATGTGATGGACACGTTCGATAAAGGGCGTGAGGTCGTCGGCGGGATCATCCAGCAGCCGTTCGCAGGTGACGATCCAGTGGCTGATGTCACTGGTAAAACGCAGCTCCGGCAGTTGCCGAATCAGTTCGAGGGTCACCCAGGGGCTGTACAGCGAACGCGAGCGGTGGGTTTCGAACACGCAGGTCTGGCCGTGCTTTTGCGCGAGCGCCATGGCTGCGCCGAAGAACTCCACCTGCTCGCCCATGCCCCAGCGGTCGTTGCCGGCCAGCACGTTGACGAAGCGCGGCGCCAGTTCGCCCACGCAGCCGAGCTTGCGATCGAGGTCGGTCAGGTGCTCGGCGGGCAGGGCCGATTGCACGGGCAGTACGTCGTAGGCGGTGAACAGGGTGGCGATATAGCCCAATGCATTGGCGCGCAGGAAGGCCGCGAACTCGGTGCGCTCGGCGGCGTCCAGCGGCATGCGTGCTTCCATGCCGTCGAAGCCTGCGCCCAGCAATTCCTCAAGCGCCTGCGCCTTGCTGGCGGTATAGCCCCAGAGGGTACGAAAAATCTCCAGTTGCATCACGGTGCTCCTCTCGGCTGCTGCGTGGCAACGCATCGGCCGGGCCGTGCGTGCGCGTTGTCATGGGCAGTAGCAAAGGGGGAACGCTGGAGCCGCTGCTCTGTGTCAGCGGTCTCGATGGGCCGATCTTAGGCAGGGCAGAGGAAGGGAAAGAATAGGCGCCGTGAAATCGATAGTTCAGGAAAATCTGAACTATCGCCCGGTAGCGAAGGGTTGTCGGAACCTCAGCGGCGCTGGCTCGCCCATCAGGAAGTCATGATTCAGCTCGCTGACCTCGCGGATGTAATCCCACAGCAGGGTAATCCGCTTGAGCTTCCTCAAGTCCTCCCGGCAGTACATCCAGAACTGCCGAGTAATCTCGACTTCATCCGGCAGCACCGCGATCATCCGGGGATCTTGCGCCGCCAGAAAACAAGGCAGTATCGCCAGCGATCGCCCCTGCAGCGCCGCCACATACTGCGCGATCACGCTGGTACTGCGCAGGTTGGCGCTGGCGCCGGGCAGCAGGTTGGCCAGGTACAGCAACTCGGAACTGAACGCCAGATCATCCACATAACTGACGAACGGATGGCTATTGAGGTCGCTCAGTTCCCGGATCGGTCCATGGTCATCCAGGTAACCTTGGGTGGCATACAACCGAAGTTTGTAGTCGGTCAGTTTGCAGCACACATAGGGCCCATGCTCGGGGCGTTCCAGGGCGATGACAATATCGGCCTCGCGCTTGGACAGGCTGATGAAGTGTGGCAGCGGCAGGATGTCGACGGAAATCGCCGGGTACGCATCGACGAAATGGCTCAACTGTGGGGTGATGAAAAAACTGCCGAAGCCCTCGGTGCAGCCCATGCGGATATGCCCGGACAGCGCCACGCCGGAACCGGAGACCTGCTCGCAAGCCATGTGCAGCGTGCTCTCGATGGTCTCGGCATAGCTCAGCAAACGCTGGCCTTCGGCAGTGAGCACGAAGCCGTTTGTACGCGACTTTTCGAACAGCAAGGTGCCGAGTGCAGTTTCCAGCGAGGTGATGCGCCGCGACACGGTGGTGTAATCCACACCCAGGCGTTTGGCGGCGTTGCTGGCCTTGCGCGTGCGTGCCACCTCAAGGAAAAACTTGAGGTCGTCCCAGTTCAGCGCGTTCAATGAGGTGATGTTTTTTTGCATGTTGGACCGGCTTTATTCTGCGTTTTTATTGGAAGTTTGCACATCTATACTCCAGTACGACCCCATTTTCCAAGCCATACCAAAGGTTGATGGCTCGTCTTCCTGATCGGCTATCTGAGCTCGGTCGGACATCCGCACAATAAAAACAAGTCGGAGATTTCAATGAACGCTTCCCTCACACCCGGCCAGACTGCCGTGCAGTCCGCCAAGCTGTTGATCAACGGCCAGTGGGTCGAATCGCAGACCAGCGAATGGCGCGATATCGTCAACCCCGCCACCCAGCAAGTTCTCGCCCGCGTGCCCTTCGCCACCCCCGGCGAAGTCAACGCCGCCGTGGCCGCCGCCCATGAAGCCTTCAAGACCTGGCGGCATACGCCACTGGGTGCACGCATGCGCATCATGCTCAAGTTGCAGGCGCTGGTGCGCGAGCACTCCAAGCGCATTGCACTGACCCTTAGCGCCGAACAAGGCAAGACCGTCGCCGATGCCGAGGGCGATATCTTCCGCGGTCTTGAAGTGGTCGAACATGCCTGCTCCATTGGCACCTTGCAGATGGGCGAATTCGCCGAGAATGTGGCCGGTGGCGTCGATACTTACACCCTGCGCCAGCCGATCGGTGTGTGCGCGGGCATCACCCCGTTCAACTTCCCGGCGATGATCCCGCTGTGGATGTTCCCGATGGCCATCGTCTGCGGCAACACCTTCGTGCTCAAGCCCTCCGAGCAGGACCCGCTGTCGACCCTGATGCTGGTAGAGCTGGCGCTGGAGGCCGGGGTGCCGCCGGGTGTGCTCAACGTGGTGCATGGCGGTAAAGAAGTGGTGGATGCCATCTGCACCCACCCGGACATCAAGGCGGTGTCCTTCGTTGGTTCCACGGCGGTCGGCACTCACGTGTATGACCTGGCCGGCCGTCATGGCAAGCGCGTGCAGTCGATGATGGGCGCCAAGAACCACGCCGTGGTGCTGCCTGATGCCAACCGCGCGCAAACCCTCAACGCCTTGGCTGGCGCGGCGTTCGGTGCAGCGGGCCAACGCTGCATGGCGACCTCGGTGGCCGTGCTGGTGGGGTCCACCAAGGAGTGGATCCCCGAACTAAAAGCGCTCGCGCAAAAGCTCAAGGTCAATGCCGGCAGCGAGGCGGGCACGGATGTTGGCCCGGTGATTTCCAAGCGTGCCAAGGAGCGCGTGCTGAGCCTGATCGCCAGCGGCGTGGAGCAGGGCGCGACGCTCGAGCTGGACGGCCGCGACGTGGTGGTGCCGGGCTATGAGGAAGGCAACTTCGTCGGCCCGACACTGTTCTCCGGAGTGACCACTGACATGCGCATCTACACCGAGGAAATCTTCGGCCCGGTGCTGGTGGTGCTCACCGTCGATACTTTTGACGAGGCCATCGCTCTCGTCAACCGCAACCCCTTCGGCAACGGCACGGGCCTTTTTACCCAGAGCGGTGCGGCGGCGCGCAAGTTCCAGAGTGAAATCGACGTCGGCCAGGTGGGCATCAACATCCCGATCCCGGTACCGGTGCCGTTCTTCAGCTTCACCGGTTCGCGTGGCTCCAAGCTGGGCGATCTCGGCCCGTACGGCAAGCAGGTGGTGCAATTCTACACCCAGACCAAGACGGTCACTGCCCGATGGTTCGACGATGACAGCGTCAATGACGGCGTCAACACCACCATCAACCTGCGTTAGGAGTTCATGCCATGCGTATCGCATTCGTAGGGCTGGGTAACATGGGCGCGCCGATGGCGCGCAACCTGCTCAAGGCCGGTCACGAGCTGCATCTGTTCGACCTCAACACCACCGTGCTGGCGGAGCTGGCCGAACTGGGCGGGCAGATCGCGCTGTCGCCGCGTGACGCTGCCGCTCAGGGCGACCTGGTGATCACCATGCTGCCGGCGGCCGCTCATGTGCGCAGCGTCTATCTCAATGAAGACGGCGTGCTGGCCGGGATTCGCGCCGGTACGCCCGCCGTGGATTGCAGCACCATCGATCCGCAGACGGCGCGCGAGATCAGCGCTGCCGCCGCCAAGCAGGGGATCGACCTGGGCGATGCACCCGTCTCCGGAGGCACCGGTGGCGCTCAGGCCGGGACCTTGACCTTCATGGTCGGCGCCACCCCGGCGTTGTTCGCGACGCTCAAGCCGGTACTGGAGCAGATGGGCCGCAACATCGTCCATTGCGGCGAAGTGGGCACCGGGCAGATCGCCAAGATCTGCAACAACTTGCTGCTGGGGATTTCCATGATCGGCGTGGCCGAGGCCATGGCGCTGGGCGATGCGCTAGGGATCGATACGGGCGTGCTGGCCGGGATCATCAACAGTTCGACCGGGCGCTGCTGGAGTTCGGACACCTACAACCCGTGGCCGGGCATCGTGGAGACGGCGCCAGCGTCACGTGGCTACAGCGGTGGGTTCGGGGCGGAGCTGATGCTCAAGGATCTGGGCCTGGCGACCGAGGCGGCCAAGCAGGCGCGTCAGCCGGTGGTGCTGGGGGCGGTGGCGCAGCAGCTGTATCAGGCGATGAGTCTGCGCGGTGATGGCGGGCTGGATTTTTCGGCGATCGTCAAATCTTATCAACGTTGACCGAAATCTGTAGCGAGGGGGGCTTGCCCCGATTGCTTGCTGACTGACGCACAGCAATCGGGGCTACCCCCCTTCGCTACAGGGGTGGGGATCAGAACAGCGAGATCGGATAGTCGATGATCACGCGATATTCATCGGTGTCGCGCTGCATGTCGGTGCGGAACACCCCTTGGCGCAGTGCGGTGCTCAGGCCCTTGGCCGGCCCTGACTGCACGGTGTAGGCGAGGGTGGTATCGCGGGTCCATTCCTTGCCATCGGCGCCGGCGGTCTTGATGTGGTCGCCATTGGTGTAAACGGTCTTGATCGTCCAGCCCGGATAACCCAGCCCGGCGAAGTCATAGACATAGCGCAGTTGCCAGGCACGTTCGCCAGCGCGCTGGAATTTCCCGGACATGGTTTCGGTCATGAAGTAGCTGGTGGTCCCGGCGCCTTCGTTGAGCCACACCGCATCGCTGCTGCCGTTGACTTGCTGATAACCGGCGGACACCGCGTGGGCACCCAGGGTGTAAGTGAACAAACCGCTGGTCAAACGGCTGTCGACCTTGCCGCGGGTCACGCCGTTGCCGTAATAGCCGGTGCTGAAGTAATCGGAGTCATGGCCGTTCTTGCCGTCGGAACTGTTGTCCCAATGACGGAAGTCCGAGGTCAGGCGACCCGGGCCCAAGTTGATACCATACAACGCGCCAACAAAGTGCTGTTTATAGAAGTTGGTCAGGTTGGCGTAGTAATACTGCAGCGTCAGGTTAGGTGTGGCTTTATAAGTGCCGCCGCCATACCAGAATTCGTGAGAGTAGGTGCTGGTAGTGGTGTTGATACCCGGATTGGTCGGGTCGAGCTTGGCGTTGGAGCCGTTGATAGACAAGCCTTCTTCGTCGGTCGACCCGCGCTCTTTGACCTTGTCGATACGCCCGGCGGTCAGGGTCAGATTGTCGATTTCCCGAGACTGCACTTGAACGCCGTTGAAGGTCTGGAACACCAGGCGGTCACTGGCCACCAGGATCGGCAAGTTGGGTTGCAAGGTGCCGTAACGGAACTCGGTTTTCGACACCAGCGCCTTCAGCGTCGCGCCGACACTGGCGAAGTCGTCTACCGCGCGACCATCCCCGTCGGTGGGGAAGATGTTGCCGTTGCGCGAGCTACCGGTGGGGTTGTAATGCACGCCTTTACCGGAATCCAGCTTGATACCCAACATGCCCACGGCATCCACGCCAAAGCCGACCGGCCCTTGGGTGAAACCGGAAGTAAAGTTGAGGACAAAGCCCTGGCCCCACTCTTGAGTGTAATTAGGCGCTGCCGCCCCATCGCGGTTATCGGAGTTACTGTAAAAGTTGCGCGCCAATAAAGTCGCATGACTGTCATCAACGAAACCTGCTGCCATACCATTCTGAACTACGAAGAGTCCGAGAATCCCCGCGGAGTATTTAATCAAGGTCATGATGCTACCTAATGCCTTTGCATGATGTGTGAAATAGCGTGCTTTATTGGCAGTGGTGCGAGTGCGCAGGGTGTTAAGCAAAGCGACAGCGATACATCGCTTGCTAAAGGCGCGGTTACTTCAAGAATGGCGCTATCCCCGGTGATCTGTGTCACGTCAGGCGCGGTACTCGGCACACCGCAAACCTACGCAAAAGTTTCATCTTGGGGTTAAGACAACTTTGCTCTGG
This sequence comes from Gammaproteobacteria bacterium, assembly GCA_903970465.1. Lineage (GTDB taxonomy): Bacteria > Pseudomonadota > Gammaproteobacteria > Pseudomonadales > Pseudomonadaceae > Aquipseudomonas. The sequence continues at coordinate 7,799 of CAJCIO010000080.1, read as the reverse complement.
CTGGATAGGGAACGCTTATGACTCGCGCAAGTGCAACTATTAAGTGCAGCCCTGACAATAATGGTGCGCGGGACATCGCCGCTGCCTATGCCGGCATCGGTAAATGTGATCGACGCCAGTTCAATAGTAAACATCACTCTGCGCCGGGTCATAAGTCGCACTTATCGCCCCAGCGGTAAACGCTCTTGGCGCGCTGATGCCCAGGCTCGGTACATTGGCCGCAGACCAAGGGCAATGCCGTGCCAGCCGAATGAGCAAGGGGCAGATAATCAACATGGATCAACAACGCATCAAACAGCTGATCGACCTGCTGGCCGAGTCGGACCTGAGTGAAATGACCCTCAGCGAAGGCGGCACCACGGTGACGCTGAGCCGCCATTCCACTGCATCGGCAGTCATGCCCCAGAGCCGTGAAGTGGCGCCGTCTGCGGTAGCCGAGGCAGTCCCGCCAGCAGCCCCGATCAATGCACCTGCCGCCAGCCAGATCTGCTCCCCGCTGTACGGCGTACTGCACCTGACGCCATCACCCGATGAGCCGCCGTTCACCACGATCGGCGCCACCGTGGCGGTGGGGCAGACCCTGTGCATCGTCGAGGCGATGAAGATGTTCCATCAGGTCAAGGCCAATCAGGCCGGGCGCATCGACGCCATCCTCGCCCAGCCCGGCGACGAGGTGGAATCCGGCCAGCCGCTGTTCAGCATTGTCTAGCTCACCCACAGGTTGCCCCCATGTTCGATAAAGTACTGATCGCCAACCGCGGTGAAATCGCCCTGCGGATTCAGCGCGCCTGTCACGGCCTGGGTCTGAAGACGGTGATGGTCTATTCCGAGGCGGATGCCCAGGCGTCCTACCTGCAATACGCTGACGAGGCGCTGTGTATCGGCCCGGCCGCCCCCGGGCAGAGCTACCTGAATCAGCAAGCGATCCTGTATGCCGCCCAGGCCACCGGCGCCCAGGCGATCCATCCAGGCTACGGTTTTCTCTCCGAGAACGCGGACTTCAGCGAGCGTGTCGAAGCCGCTGGCATGACCTTCATCGGCCCCACCGCCGAGTGCATCCGGCAGATGGGCGACAAGGTCGCCGCCAAACGCGCCATGCGCAAGGCCGGTGTGCCCTGCGTGCCGGGCCCGGAAGGCTCGCTGCCGGATGATCCGGCCAGCATCCAGCGCATCGGTGACGAGATCGGCTACCCGGTCATCGTCAAGGCGGCGGGCGGAGGCGGCGGGCGCGGCATGCGCATGGTCGAGCGCGGCGAAGATCTGTTGCCCGCCGTCAGCGTCACCCGCGAAGAGGCGCGCCGCGCCTTCGGCAACCCCGAACTCTATATCGAAAAGTTTCTCGGCCACCCGCGGCACGTGGAAATCCAGGTGCTCTGCGATAACCATGGCAAAGGCGTGTGGCTTGGCAGCCGTGACTGCTCGCAACAGCGCCGCCATCAAAAAGTCCTCGAAGAGGCGCCGGCCCCTGGTATCGACGAGGCGTTGATCGCGGCAGTGGGCGAGCGCTGTGTGCTGGCTTGTCAGCAGATCGGTTATCGCGGCGTTGGTACGTTCGAGTTCCTGTTCGAAGACGGCGAGTTCTATTTCATCGAGATGAACACCCGCCTGCAGGTCGAGCATCCGGTCACCGAATTGACCACTGGCATCGACATCGTCCAGCAGCAATTACGCATGGCCTTGGGTGAGTCGCTGACGCTCCAGCAAAGCGATGTGCGCACCCACGGCCACTCGCTGGAGTGCCGCATCAACGCCGAGGACCCGCAGACCTTCATCCCCACCCCCGGCCGCGTCACTCGCTGGGAAGTACCCGGCGGCATGGGCGTGCGGGTCGACTCTCACGTGACCGCCGGCTATCAGGTGCCGCCCTATTACGACTCGATGATCGCCAAGGTCATCACCCATGGCGCGACTCGCGATGAAGCCTTGGCGCGGATGCGCACGGCGTTGGCGCAGTTGCGTATCGAGGGCATCTCGAGCAACGTCGCGCTGCACCGCGACATTCTCCAGGACCCGGACTTCTGTGCAGGTTCGGTGGACATTCATCACCTGGAACGTTGGCTCAAGGCCCGTCGGGAAGCGGAGTAATCACGATGCACATCAGCAAGATTCGCCAGATCGTCGAATGGGTCAGCAGCGCCAACCTGGCGCAGTTCGAACTGCACAGCACCGAGTTCAGCATCCGCCTGACTCGGCCGGCCAAAACGCCCGCCAGCACGCCGCCCCAGGCGTCCATCACCGAGGCACCGGCCGTCGAGACACCGACGCTGAGGATCGCCGCCATGGCCACCGTGTGCGGGCGCTTCCTGTCGCGGCATCCCTCGCGCGATCAACCCGAGGTGCGCCCCGGCGATGCCTTGGAGCCTGGCACCCTGGTCGGCCTGATCGCAGTGGGCGAGTTGCTGTTGCCGGTTACCGCCACCGCCAGCGGCACCCTGGGCGCGTTCCTGGTCGCGGATCAACAACTGGTGGGCTACGGCACACCGCTGGTATCGCTGGCCGAGCCAGCTTGAGGAGCAGCACATGAAAATCGATTTGAATGCGGACCTCGGCGAAGGCTTCGGCGCATACCGGATGGGCGAAGACGAAGCGTTGATGCAGATCATCTCGTCGGCCAACGTCGCCTGCGGCTTTCATGCTGGCGACCCGCTGATCATGGACAGCACCGTGCGCCTGGCACTGGCGGGCGGGATCGATCTGGGTGCTCACGTGGGTTTCCCCGACTTGCTGGGGTTCGGCCGCCGCAAGATGCAGATCGAAACGCGCGAGCTGGCCACCTACGTCATCTATCAACTGGGTGCGCTGGCCGGTTTCGCCGCCGCTATCGGGCACCGCATGACCCACATGAGTTTCCACGGTGCGCTGGGCAACATGGCCGCCGCCGATGCCGACCTCGCCGATCCGTTGATCGCCGCGGTGGCCGCGTTCGACTCGAAGCTGATCATCAGTTCGTCCACCAGCCGCGCCATTGAAGCTGCGGCCGAACGTCACGGCTTGCGGGTGGCCACCACTTTCCTGGCCGATCGTGCGTACGATAAGAGCGGCCTGTTGGTGCCACGCCAGTTGCCCGACTCGGTCATCAAGGACCCGCTCAAGGTGCGTGATCGCGTGCGCCAGCTGCTCGATGACGGCACCGTGACTTGCTACACCGGCGAGCGCATCAAGATCGATGCCTGCTCCATTCTGCTCCACGGTGATACCGCAGGCTCCGTGGAGCTGGCCTGCGGCATTCGCCGGGAAATCGAGCAGGGCGGTGGCGAAATCGTCCCTGTTTCACACCTGATCCCCTGATTCTACGGGGGCTTGCGGGGCCATAAGGCGGGCTTATCGCCACACAGCGATTACGTCTTGGCGCCCACAATCGCCGCCCAGTACAGTCGATACCAAGACCTGCCATGCGGGTCGTCGAACGCTTTGATGAGGAATGCGACATGCCATTTTCTGACTACAAAACCGCGCTGGTCACCGGGGCTTCTTCGGGCATCGGTGCCGCAACCGTCGAGCGCCTGTGCCGCGAAGGCATCACGGTGCATGCGGTGGCGCGCAATGCCGAGAACCTGGCAGCGCTGGCCGAGCGCACTGGCTGCATTCCTCACGCTCTGGACGTCGCCGATCTCAAAGGCATGACCGCGTTGGCCGAAGGTCTGGAAATCGACATCCTGGTCAACAATGCCGGGGTCGATCGCCCGGGTTCGATCCTCAATGCGGACGCCGAGGGCATCGATGCGCTGATCGACGTCAACCTGCGCGCGGTGCTGCATCTCACGCGGCTGTTTGTGCCTGGCATGGTGGCACGCGATCGCGGCCATGTGATCAATATCAGTTCCATCGCTGCGGCCTACAACTTCGGTGGCAACTCCACCTATCACGCCACCAAGGCGGCGGTGAGCATGCTTTCGCGCAACCTGCGTATCGATGTGTTCGGCAAGCGTGTGCGTGTCACTGAAATCTGCCCGGGTCGCGTGGCTACGGACATCTTCGCCCACGTGCATGGCAACCCTGAAGAGAGCCACAAGAAGTACATCGAAGGTTTCGAACTGCCGGTGGCCAGCGACATTGCTGACGCCATTGCCTTTGCCATCGCAGCCCCGGTGTCCATGAACGTCGGCCATATGGAGATCACTCCGACCCTGCAGGTGCCGGGCGGCCTGCAGACGACGCGCCCTCAGGAGAGTTGAGGCAGCAGCCGGACCAGAACGGGATCTCACCCGTCACGCCTACGGGCTCCGGTTTTCATTTCATGCTGCCGCTACAGATATCCGAAGGTGATTCCCATGATTAAAGGTTTCGATCTGGGGCCGATTTTGACGGGCGAGTACGCCGCGCTGATGCTGCAGGGCGCGGAGTTGACCCTCAAGCTGATGCTTGGCGCGTGGCTGCTGGCCATGAGCCTGGCCTTTTTGCTGGTGGTCGTACGCCTGACCCACAACAAGCTGGCCGTGGCTCTGGTGGCGGGCTATGTGGCCTATCACCGCAACGTGCCGACGCTGGTGCAATTGATGCTCTGGTATTTCGGCGTACCGACCTTGCTGCCTGATAGCGCGCAGTTGTGGCTGGCCAACTACAGCACCGAATTCATTTTCGCGGTGATCGCGCTGGGCCTGTGCCAGGCGGCGTACTTTTCCGAGGACCTGCGTGCCGGCCTGCGTGCCATCCCCGATGGGCAGACCGAAGCGGCGCGGGCGCTGGGCATGGGCTACATGCGTTCGATGCGCTACGTGATCCTGCCGCAGGGCATTCGCAATTCGCTGCCGTCGCTGATCAACCACACCGTGCTGCTGTTCAAGAACACCAGTCTGGCCATGGCCATCGGCGTGGTGGAGCTGACCTACGCCACCCGTGAAGTGGAAAACTACACCTTCCGCACGTTCGAGTCGTACCTGGTCGCCACCGTCGGCTATCTGGTGGTCTCGTTGCTGCTGATGGGCATCGGGGCGCTTATCGCTCGCCGTTTCGATCTGGCCAGAGCGAGGTAATCAGTCATGTTCGATGTGTTCGCTATCGTCCACAACAACTGGGAATTGCTGCTGATCGGCCAGTACCCGAACGGTCCGCTGGGCGGGCTGGTCAGCACGCTGATCCTTTCCGCGCTGGCGCTGGTAATTGCCTTCCCGCTGAGCATCCTGCTGACCATGGCGCGCATTTCGCCATTGCGCGCGCTGCGTTACCCGGCCTTCGTGTGGGTGTACGTGCTGCGCGGTATTCCGTTGTTGCTGGTGGTGTTCTGGACCTACTTTCTGGTGCCAGTGCTGATCGGCCGCAACATCAGCGCCTTCACGACCATGCTCTGCACGCTGGTGATCTATCAGAGCGCCTACCTCAGCGAGATCGTGCGCGGCGGCATTCAGGCCTTGCCCAACGGCCAGTACGAAGCGTCGCGCGCACTGGGCATGGGCTATTGGCGGGCGATGACCTGGGTGATCCTGCCGCAGGCGCTGTACAACGCGTTGCCGAGCCTGATCAGCCAGTTCGTGTCGATCATCAAGGAAACCACGCTGGGCTACATCATCAATCTGCAGGAGCTGACGTTCTCGGCCAATCAGGTCAACAACCAGCTGCTGACCAAGCCGTTTCAGGTTTATTTCATTCTGGCGGCGAGCTACTTCTGCATCTGCTACAGCCTGACGCGAGTGGCCGGCGCCGTGGAAAAGCGCATCGAGCGCAAGCGCAAGGGTGACAACGGCAGCGCTCCGGCAGCCAAGGTCATTCCCGAACTCGTCTCCACCGATCTCTCCAGGTAATCGCCATGCAACCGATGATCACATTCGCCAATATCGACAAGTGGTACGGAGCGTACCGCGCCCTCACCACTATCAACGCCGAGATCACCAAGGGTGAAGTGGTGGTGGTCTGCGGGCCTTCGGGCTCGGGCAAGTCCACGCTGATCCGCACGGTCAATCGCCTTGAGGGGATTCAGGGCGGGCAGATTCTGTTCGAGGGGCACGATATTCATGGCACCGACGCCAACGTCAATCGTCTGCGCAGCCGTATCGGTTTCGTGTTTCAGAGCTTCAATCTGTTCCCCCATCTGTCGGTGCTCGACAACGTGATTCTGTCGCCCACCAAGGTCAAGGGCATCAAGGGTTCCGCGGCCAAGAAGCAGGCGATGGAGCTGCTCGACCGCGTCGGCATGGCGCACAAGGCCGGGGCCTATCCGGGGCAACTGTCCGGTGGTCAGCAGCAGCGCGTGGCGATCGCCAGGGCGTTGGCCATGGAGCCGCCGGTGATGCTCTTCGACGAGCCCACCAGTGCGCTGGACCCAGAGATGGTCGGCGAAGTACTCAGTGTGATGCGCGGCTTGGCCAAGGAGGGCATGACCATGATGTGCGTCACCCACGAGATGAATTTCGCCCGCGAAGTAGCCGACACGATCTGGTTCATGGATGCCGGGCAGATCCTCGAAAAGGCTACGCCCGAGGTGTTCTTCAGCCAACCGACGCACCCGCGGGCGCAGCGTTTCATCAGCGATTTACGCTCTCATTGAGGCGCCGTCAGAGCCGCCCTTGAATTTTGCGCGGGCCTTCCCGCGTACTCAGCCTGCCGCCCCAACTACACACTTTTTGAGGATGGATGCATGCGTATCAAATCGGCCTGTCTGGCCCTGATGTTCACCCCCGTAATGGCCATGACTGCGCACGCTGATCAGTGGGCCGATGTGCAGGCCAAGCAGACCTTGAGCTGCGGCGTGTATTCCGACGTCCCCCCGTTCTCTTCGCCCAGCCCCACCACCCGTGCGCTCGAAGGCATGGATGTGGACTTGTGTAACGCCCTGGCCAAGCACCTTGGCGTGAAGGTCGAGCTCAAACCGCTGTCGGGTGAAGCTCGAGTTCCGGAAGTGAAGATGGGGCGCGTCGACGTGGTCATCGCCAACCTGGCGTACACCAAGACCCGCGCCCAGCAGATCCAGTTCAGCGACCCCTACTACGTGGCCAAGGAAATGCTCGTGGTGAAAAAGCCACTGGCTGACGAACCGCGTTCGTACTTCGAAGGCAAGCGCATCAGCGCCACCAAGGGCTCGACATCCGAACAGTCGATTCGCATGGCCAAGGCTACCCCTGTGACCTTCCAGGACACCGGTTCGGCGTACCTGGCCGTGCAGCAGAACAAGGTGCTGGGCGTGGTGACCAACGCCATGTCGGCGACCAAGCTGGTGAGCCAGGCCGCCGCCGGTGGTGTCGAGCTGGGCATCGTCAAGGAGCCGATGGCGCTGGAGCCTGTGAGCGTGGGCATGCGCCTTGACGAACCGGCCATGCTGGCGAAGGTCAACGACGCGTTGATGGCGATGGAAAACGCTGGCGAGATCGATCAGATCTGGGCCAAGTGGATCGGCCCGAACACCGAGTACAAGATGGTTCGCGAAGAGAAGGTGCAGAAACTCAGCGCACTCAAGTTCGAACCGCTGGAGTAATCAGCGGCTCAGTTGAGAGATCGGTTTATCAAAGTCCACGGAGCGTCGAATATGAAAACGTTGATGGCGGTTGCGGCCTTGTTGGTTGCAGGTAACGCGATGGCGGCCGAGGACATGTGTTCTCTGCAGCTGCAAAAACTCACTGATGAGGCGACGGTTGCCAAGCCGGCATCTACCACTGGGTCGTCTTCGGAGGTCAACAAGTTGATCGCTGAGGCCAAGGGGTACAAGGCCAAAGGCGATTTGGACAACTGCGCTCGTAGTGGTCAGAAGGCGTTGACGTTGATCAAGCAGAATGGCGGTGGTTCGGCTACGCAGTAAGGCTGAGTGTTGCTGGGTGGCTTTATTGGTCGGTGGGGGGGGCGTGGATTGGGGTGGTTCTGCTTTCGAGCCG
>CAJCIO010000079.1 GCA_903970465.1 Gammaproteobacteria bacterium | reverse complement strand
TTACCGCGGCCGATCGGGCTCCACGCCTCGGTGACAATGCCGTGCGCTTTGTCCCACGCCAACTGCTCGGCCTGCGGGAAGTAGGGGTGCAATTCGATCTGGTTGACGACCGGCGTGATGCCACTGTCGGCAATCAGTGTTTCCAGGTGTGCTGGCAGGAAGTTGCATACACCGATGGACTTCACCCAGCCACGCTCACGGGCCTCGACCAGAGCGCTCCAGGCTTCGAGGTACAGCCCCTGTTGCGGGTTGGGCCAGTGCAGCAGGTACAGGTCTATGTAATCGAGCCGGGTGCGATAGAGGGATTCTTCGACGGTGGCCAATGCGTCCTTATACTTGTAGTAGCGGCCGGGGAGCTTCGAGGTGACGCGCAGTTCTGCCCGAGGGATCGTGGTCTGGCGCACCGCTTCGCCCACGGCTCCTTCGTTTTCGTAGGCAAAGGCGCTGTCGAGCAAGCGATAGCCCGAATCGATGGCCCGCAATATGGCCTCCACGCCCGCCGAGCCGTTGAGCTTGCAGGTACCGAAGCCGACGGCGGGGATAGTGGTGCCGTCGTTGAGGGAGATGGCAGGGATCGTCATACAGGAGGCTTCCTTTCTTGGTCTTAGAGGCGAGGCCGGCGGTCGCACGGCAATGAACGCCATGCGCCGTCAGCCCTGCTGTTGAAGGCATTCTAGGAACGGGAGTTCCGTGGACGCCAGCCAACCGGTAGGGGATTTTGAGGGGAATACGTCAGGAGGCTCTGCCCCGAAGGTTGTAGGTGGGGCTGGAACATTGCGCAGATAGCCGCCATTGCAGAGGGCTACGCGGAGAAGCGATTGCTCAGATCTGGCAAACGCGGATCGAACCGCCGGCCACCGCGAATTGACGCTGCATCATCGCGCCCTGAATGAGGGGGTCGATGTCAGCGGCGTTGTCGATGCCGTCGGTGGCTACCACTACCATGAACCGGTGCTGATAGCCTTGGAGGGATTTCAGGCGTTCTATATCGTCGCACAGACTTGAATCATTGACCGCTGCCGGGCGGTCGAGCTGCGCGGTCGTGACCAGGCGAGGACGCTGGGGCTTGCGCAGGTACTTGATCTCGACTGCCATTTGCTGGTCGTGGGTGAACAGCCGACCGGGCAGGTCCTGGGCGTTACGGTCACCGCTCCAGATTTCCATGTCGTGCTGGTACCAGGCATACAGGCTCAGTTGCGCCTGAATCCACTGCTCGCCCGACCCATTGAGCCGCAGTGCCTGGGGCAGCCGATCACCCAGCGAACGCAAGCCGTACTCGAACAGATCGAACCATTGGGATGCGGTCATCGGCGCGAGGGACTTGGCCATGGTGAGTCCTTGTAAAGTGGAAACAGGGCGTTCGCCGCAGTGTTCTGCTTGCTTGTATGGGCTATCGGCCCATGTCGCATCCGCTGTAGGGCAACTTCAATTATTTGTGCCCAACGGCGCCGTCTTGGCCCAATGAAACAAGGGGCGTGCAAGGTCAGCCTGGAAATGCGCGACATTGATCCGCAGCCACGGGCCGGCCTCGCCTTGGGCGCTGAACAACGTGGCGGGAGCAAGCAGAACGCCCTGATGAAAAGCAGCCTCGATAAAGTCCACCAGGCACGGCAGTTGGGGATGCCTGATCCATAGGAACATCCCGTCCACCGGCGTATGAAACAGCTCCCAGCCCCAACTCTGGAGGTGGTTCTGCGCTGTGGCCTGTGCGGTTTGCAGTTGCCGCCGCACTCGGCGCAGATGCCGCTCGTAGCTGCCGTCGGCGAGCATGGCGCTGACAAACCGCTCGCAAAACCCCGGCACCGCGACGCTGGTCAGCAATTTAAGGTCCGCGAGGGGCTGAATCAACGCCGGTGGCGCAACGATGTACCCCACCCTCAGATTGGCCGAAAGGGTCTTGGAAAAGCTGCCGATGTAGATGACCTTGTGCAGCCCATCGAGGGCGACCAGGCGGCTCTGGCCCGCCGGGCAGAAATCGCCATAGACGTCGTCTTCCACCAGCAGCAGATCGTGCTCGTTGGCCAGTTGCAGCAGGCGAAACGCGCCATGGTCACTGAGCGAGGTGCCAGTGGGATTGTGCAGCCTGGAGTTGAGGAAGAACGCCTTGACCCGGCCCTCGCCCAGCCGTGCGGCCACCGCGGGCAGATCAGGGCCATCGTGACCGCGAGGGATGCCCAGGATGATTGCGCCGCGCAGCCTCAGCAGTTGCACCAGATTATTGTTGCAGGGGTCGTCGACCAGCACACGATCACCCGGCTCGATGTGCTGGCGAATGATCAGATCCAGCGCCTGGGTCGCCCCCAGAGTGGTGAGCAGATGATCGGGTGCCAACGCGACCCCGAGCCTGGGCTGCAGGTGCGCCACGAGTTTTTGCCGTAACGGCAGATAACCGGCCGGATCGCCATAGTCAACCAGCGAACTGTGGGCAAAATTGGCTGTTCGCCGCACTACCCGCGCCAGCGCCTGGGTATCGCGCCACGCGGCAGGGAGCCATCCACACCCCAGCTTGAGGCATTGGTCATTGCCATGGAACAACTGCCAGAATGCCTTGATGCCGTGGGGGTCGAGCGGCCCCTCGGCCGACGGCTTCGCGCACGCGGGCAAAGACGCTCCCGCTGTGGCGACGAAATAGCCAAGCCCCGGCTCGACCCTGATGGTGCCCTGCGCTTCGAGCCGTTCATAAGCGCTCACGACAGCATGAAAGCTGATGCGCAGACTTGCGGCCATTTGCCGGATGGAGGGGATTTTTTGCCCGCAGACCAGGCGGCCATCGGCGATTTCCTGAGTGAGTCGCGCTGCCAGTTGCTCGGCAGCCAGCGAAGGGCGGCGGGCGCTGGTCATGTCCTGGCATAGGGGGGCAATACGCGCGGAGGGCTTTGCATGGGGCTTTCCATTGGAGTGCACGAGCGAAACTCCTTTCGCATTGACCGGTCTGGCCACGTTAGGGGGGGCACAGTACCCAGGGCAACCACGCTATTGCGACCAAGTGTTTCGACATCAACACGCCCCTGCCCTGCCGGGACTGTTAGAAAAACCTGCCTAACAGCCGCGAGATTTGGCATCGCTCTGTTAGGGAAAGCGCCCCACCTTTGGCGATATTCTTTCTCGCACTTTTACGGCCCTGCCATTGATCGGCACTGTTACCGGCCCACAGAACAAGGACGCCCTGCCCATGATCCCAGTGGAGCTTCTCGCCACCAGCGCGCCTGCCGATGACCAGGATTGGCAATGGCAACAGCGCAACATGCTGCAATCCGCCGACGATCTGCTCAAGGCGTTCCCAGGCCTGTATGGCACGCCACAGCTGAGCAACATCATCCAGCACCTCGGCACGCGCAAATTGGGGATTACGCCCTACCTTGCCAGCCTGATCGACATCGACGCCTCGGGTTGCCCGTTGCCCGACGATCCGCTCTGGCGTCAGGTGGCGCCGTTGTGGCCAGTCCACCCCCGTGACCAGCGCTTCCCCGGCAGCGCCTTCGCCTACGACGGCGCGGCAGAAAACTGGGAACTGCCCGGCGAGATGGTCACACCTATCTGCCAGCACAAATACGACAACCGGGTCCTGGTGCGTACCGCCAACATCTGCCATGCCTATTGCCAGTTCTGCTACGAGGCCCTGCGCACGCTGGAGCGTAACAGCCACAAGCCGGCATTCAGGAAGAGCGAGTGGCAACGCACTCTGGACTATCTGGTTGCCCACCCCGAGGTCGATGAAGTGATACTCAGCGGCGGAGAGCCGTTGATGTTGTCCGATCACCGACTCAACGAATTGCTGGCATCGCTACGCGCGCACCGCCCCGAGATCATCATCCGCCTGCATACCCGCGCCCTCACCTTCAACCCCTACCGCATCACCGACGAGCTACTGGCCTTGCTCGAAAAATGGCAAGTCAACGCGGTCGGCCTGCACGTCAGCCATTCCCGGGAAATCAGCGAAGCCTTCATCGATGCAGCCATGCGGTTGCGCAAGGCCGTACCCGTGCTGTTCGCCAACATGCCGTTGCTTGCCGGTATCAACGATAACTACCCGCAGCTGAAAACCCTGTGCATGCGCCTCTATGGCCTGGGCATCGTGCCCCACTACCTGTACCAGTTCATGCCCTTTTCGCCGGGCGCCGAACAGTTCTGCACGCCGCTGAGCCGCGGCATCACGCTGGTTGCACAGATGAAGCGGCGGCTGTCGAACCTGGCGATACCCGAGTTCGTGCTGCCCCATCGCCAAGGCAAATACAGCGTGCCCCTGGACCTCGACAAGCCGGCGGCACACTTGCATCGGGATGAGTTGGGCAATGAGTTCATGCACTTCACGAATTGGCAGGATGCCCGTTGCGTGTTCCCGCAATGAACCACCTCCCCCGACCTGACCGGACAGCGCCCATGAAAATCATCATCCTGGATTCAGTCCTCAATGCTTACGTCACCGAGCCGGACCTCGAGTATCAGTACCTGAAGGAATACGCCGAGGTCGAGCTGTATCACGTGGAAACCGTCGATCAGTTGCCAGCCAAGGCACTGGAGTGCGATGCGATCATTTCCTGGCACTTGGTACCACTGGGGCGTGCCGCGTTGAGTCGCTTCATGCGCTGCAAGGCTATCGTGCGGGCGGCAGTGGGATTCGACAACATCGACCTCGACTATGCCCGCAGCCGCCAGATCCAGGTCGCCAACGTGCCCGACTATGGCACTGACGAAGTCGCCGATCACACGCTGGCACTGTCACTGGCGCTGTTGCGCAAGCTCAAGACCGCCGACCGGGTGGTGCGCAGCGGTAGCTGGGACTGGCGTGAGGTCGGCACCATCCCGCGCCTGGGCGACTTGCGCATTGGCATCGTCGGCCTCGGTCGCATCGGTGCCGCAGTGGCGCAGCGCTTCCGAGCATTTGGCTGCGATATCGCCTTTCACGACCCATACATTGGCAGCGGCTGGGAAAAAACCCTGCGGCTCAAACGCTGCGAAACCCTGCATGACCTGCTGGATTTCGCTGATCTGGTCACCCTGCATGCACCGTTGAACGCTGATACCCGCCACCTCATCAACCAGCACAGCCTGCAACACTTGCATGGCAAGTTCCTGATCAACACCGCTCGGGGCGCACTGATCGATCCCGATGCCCTGGAAAGCGCCATGCAACGACGACAACTGCGTGGCCTGGGGCTGGACGTGCATGCCGACGAAACTCGCCTGCCGGCTGCCGTACTGCGAGGTGAAGAGGTGTTGTGGTCTCCCCACGTGGCCTTTTACTCGGATCGTGCCTTGGGCGAGTTACGCACCAAGGCAGCGCGATGTGTGCTGCAACTGCTGCTCAGCGGCTGGCACCGCAACCTGGTCAACCCGCACTGAATCCTGGATCACTGCACAGAGAGCTCGTCATGCCCCTCGCCGCTCGGCAATTTATCGATAGAACCCTGGAGAACCCATTTCCGGGTATCCCGGCACTGGAACGCAAGCTGGGCCGGGCCATCATCAGCCGCCTGAGCGGCAATGAGGCGCTGCCGATCTATCCCGGCCAATGGCTGCGAACCTATCGCGAAGAGTTCCTGGATCGCTGCCGTGAATACCCTGACCCGGCGGCTTATAGCCTGCGCGTGGCACTGGGTCGGCATAGAGGCATCGGTATCGACGAGGTTCTGGTGGATGCCGGCGTCGACAGCCTGATCCATTTGGCCCTGCGCACTTTCACCCAGGCCGGCGATCCGGTGCTCTGCTCGACAGGGACCTATCCGACCTTCGAACATTTCGCTCGCGCACAGGGATTGCAGGTCAGGCAACTGCCCTATGCCGGCAACGGCATGCGCTTGCGCACCGATCTGCCGGGGCTGCTGGCGGCTGCTTGGGACATTCGACCCAAGGTGCTGTACCTCGCCAATCCAGACAACCCCACCGGGCACTACTACAACGAGCAGACCATCCAGGCGTTCGCCCAGGCCCTCCCCGAGGAGACCTTGCTGCTGCTGGACGAGGCCTATGTTGAATTCGCCATCGGCGATCCGCACCCCGTCTGCCTCTGGCCCAATACCTTGCGACTGCGCAGTTTTTCCAAAGCCTACGGCCTGGCCGGGCTGCGCATCGGCTATGCGATGGCGCCGGTGACATTGCTCGATTATCTCGTGCAAGCACGTATCCACTATTCGGTCTGCGGCATTTCCCAGTGGCTGGCGGAGCAAGCCCTCGAAGACACGGCCTACAGCCTTCAGTTGCGGGCCGAAACCCTACAGTTGCGAGTGCGCTTCCAGCAGCTCGCCGATGAAGCCGGGCTGATCTGTCTGCCCTGCGCCACCAACTTCGTAACGCTGTGCATGCACAGCCCCGAGGCCGCCAACCAATTGCAGTGGGCCTTGCTCGAGTTGGGTGTCAGCGTCAGCAAACCCAACGCGCTCAATGGACAGAGCCTGATCCGCATCACCCTGCAAGCCGACATCTTCGTCTCACAGATCGCACGGCTGATCTTTGCTCGCCCCGGGAGATCACTGCCGTGAAGAAAATCCTGATTACCGGCGTTGGCTGTGTCGCCCTCAAGTACCTGATGCAAGCCCTGGAACCCTTCGGCTATCAGCCCGTGCTGCTGGCTCGCCGGGGCGCATTTTCGGAGCAGATACAGCCCTACCTGAATGACCTGGAAATCCACGAAGTCGACACCACGTCCATCCCCCAGGTGATCGACTACATCCGTGTCCATCCAATCGCGTTCAGCGGGATAGTCGCGGTGACCAGCCTGTTCGACGAGCAATTCACGCTGGTAGAAGCACTGGCCAAGGCGTTCGAATGGGCGTCCCCCGGGCCGGTGCTGGCCTGGCTGAGCCACAAGCAAAGCGTGCTGTCACTGATACCCGAATTCAGCCCGCCCAGCCTCAGCTTCAAGAGCCAAGAACTGCGTTCGGTGAACCTGCGTCAGGTCGACAACTGGGGCCCCAGGCTGGTGCTCAAGCCGGTGTGCTCGTCCGGGGGCCTGGGGTTACAGCATCTGCCCACCAGCGGTACCTTGAGGGCGGACCTGGCGGCTCGTCTGCAACATAGCGGCTATGACCCCGACACCGAGTGGATCCTGCAACAGGAAATGAGCGGGCGTCTGTTGAGTTTCGAAGGCTTCGTGGAAGCAGGATGGGTGCGCCGCCTGGGTATCTCCAGTCGCTCGCGTATCGGCTTTACCGAGGTGGCGAGCAAATACCCGGCCGACGACCACCTCAGCCAGGCCATCATTGCTCGCGGCTGGGATTGCGTTGAAGCACTGGTCAGCCGTGCCCATTATCAGTTCGGCTACTTTCATTGCGAGTTCATCCAGACCGCCACCAGCGTTTATCTGGTGGATGCCAACATCGGTCGAATCGGCGGCGCCACCGTGCTCGAGCAAGTGGCGTTGGCCCACAGCATCAATCCTCGGCAGCTGCTGGCCCACGTGCTGTTATTGCCGGTACTGCGCGCCAACTGTCCACTGTCGCTGTGCGCAACCGCCCGGCTAGCCCCGCAGACGACGCTGGGTATCTGGTATGGCCTGGCGCAGGCCAGCACTCTGGAGCGCCTGCACCTCAACGAGATTCGCGGCCAGCACACACAATTTGCGGTCGAAGGCCGCCATGTGCCCAAAGTGGGAACGTCGGATTACGGGTGGGTGGGTCTGCTGTGCGGTGTGGAAGAAGAAGTGCTGGCCGACATCCACTGCATCACCGTGCAGACCGACAAAGGCATTTTCGAGCCGACATTCACGCTGGACTGAAGTGCGACAGGAAGCGCTATGACCCTCTATGTCATCCGATTTCTCACCTGGGGCGCATGGAGCATCCTCTTCACCTTTTTTGCCGTATGGCTGGCGACCTCGGCCCCCTTCAGCGCCGCCGACATCGCGATAATCGCTGGCACCCTGGCAATGACCAGTCGTGCCGGCGCGCTGTTATTCACGCGCCGGATTGGCAAGGGGGATTTTCGGGCAGTGATGATCAGCACGCAGGTCCTGCTGATGGCCGCGATCATCTGGCTGCAATGGCTGCACCTGCACCAGATCTACACGCTGGGGGCCTGGCTGCTGGGCGTTGCAGTGCTTGGCATCGCCAACTCGGTATCGACCCTGACGCAATTGACCTTCATCGCCAGCGGCAATGCCAAGGACGACACGGTCACTGCGTTCTCCAAGGAAAATGTCGCACTCAACCTGAGTGCCGGCATCACCCCCTACCTGTCAGCACTAGTGCTCGCCCACCTACCGGATTGGTACCTGACGTTTGCCTTGCTGTACTGCCTGCCGACCATCGCCCTGTGCATGCGGATCAGCGTTACTCAGCGACGACCGCCAGCCTGCAATCAATCGCAGGCACCTGGCCCGAATGGCCAAAGCCGTACGCGATTTCTGGTAATCAATTTTCTATCGTTCTTCGCCTTTGCGCAGTTCTACAACGTGTTCCCGTTCTATGCCGAAGACAGCCTGGGGGCGGAGAAGATCGGGTTGTTCTTCGCTGCCAGCAGCGTATTGATCGTCACGCTGCAGATCCCTTTGACCCGCCTGTGTGCCCAGCGTAACCGCCGCGACATGATCATCGCAGCCAACCTGGCGTTGGCTGTCGGGGTGTATGCATTGCTGTTCGCCACACAAAAAATGACCGCGATGGTAGCGGCCCTGCTTTTGCTGACCCTCGCGGAGATGATCTTCGGACCGTTGTATCAATCGATGTCGATCAAGCTGTTCCCGGGGCGCCCAGCATTCGCCATGGCGGTGCTGACTTTCACCTGGGCGCTGGCCGAGACGGCCGCCACCACTCTGGGGGTGTACATGGTTGCGCAGGGCAATGCTGCTGCCCTGTTTACCCTGGCTGCAATGGCCGCTGCGCTGGTGGTGGCAATCGTGTGGGGCCGACGTTACTCGACCACCTGAATCCGCCATGCCCAGTCGCTGATCTGGTCCACCGTGCTCAGCGGGAAAAACAAACCGTAGGCGCTCAGATAGGCGTAATGACCAATACCCGTGGCGCGCTCGTTCTCGCCCTTGCAGGTGACCTGTTTAGCGGCGCCTTGCAGTGCCGGATTCAGGGTACTGGCCGGCTGTTCGCTATCGACCGAGCAATACAGGGTAATCAGGTCGCCCAGCTTCGGCTCACCGTTCACCAAGGGCTTGTAGGCCCGGCTGTAGCTGACCGTCTTGCCGACCGGCAGGTTCTGCCAATCACCTTCGAAGCGCAGGTAAGTCAGGGCAATCACATTGGCTTTCGGTCCTTCGGCAGAGGGATCGGAAATAGCCGCGGATAATGGAATCAAGCCCCTGAAGCTGACTTCGATATTCCCTGCTGCTGTCAGGCCGCGCTTCTGGATCACCATCTGGCCAGTGGCCGGATCGGTGCTGAAAAACCACTGCGCCTTGTCGTTGTCGGCAATCTTGCGCTTGAGCACGGTGGCGTCATATACAAGCCCTAGACGGCTGAGGTTTTTTTGCGGTGGCGGCAGCATCAGTCCTTGCACCGCTTCGGTCACAGGCGCCGCGACGGGCGGAATAGGCATTTTGGCCGGTGCCTTGATTCGCGCTGCGTAGCGCGGCAGGGACGCCAGGCTGGCGGGCGCCGCGCAGACGTTCTGCAACAGCAAGCGCTCATCGACCGTGGCATCACCAAGTGGATGCGCTTGAGTTTCGAGCAACACCTGGCCGGCGCCGACGCCGTTGTCGGCATCGACATAAAACGCGCTCAGGCGCCGAAACCGCTGCTGCGAGCAGTCTGCCGCAAACCGCTCGCGGCGCTGCACGTAGTAGCCGCTGCGCTGGCTGTCGAGTTGCTCGCGAGGGTAATCGTAAGCGCCCCAGAACAGCACCTCACGGCCTTCACGGTGCAGGCTCGCGCCATCGAGTAACAGCCACGTCTCGCCCGGCTCGCCTTTGAGCTTTCGCCAATCGGCAGGAGGATTGTCGGCACAGGCCTGACGCAGTTGCGCACTGCCGCGCAACTGCTCGAGTTGCTCGGCAGGCAGTTGCGATTCATCCCCCATCTTGCGCGGCATGGCCGCAAAAAACGCCATGCCGCCCCCGGTGGGATACATCATCTGCCCACGAGGTTGAGTGCAGGAGGCATTGAAACGAGCAATAAGCGTTTCCGGCTGATCACCGTTGGCGGGGCGGCTGACCAGGTATGAGACCTGATCAGCTTCGCGGACCACCGAGTTGGGCACCGCTGGCAGGGCCACGGCTTCCTTGTATACCGCCAGGCCCGGCGACGGCGACTGCGCCTGCTCGGGCACAGGCGGAGCATGGCTGCAGCCGGCCAGCAACAGGAGCGTCAAGGTGACCAAGGCAAGGCGGTAACACGAGGCAGGACGGCCTTCCATGCAAAAGCTTCCAGTATGGGCAGGGGGAGAGATTCTAGCAGTCACATTACGGGCATCGGCAACCCGATGCACACCGCGATTTTCGATGAGCTCTAGACCCACGCGATATGGGATGATTCACCCTTGGCCATCTATGCACCACGTTTACCTGTCAAAGGACCTTGCCCATGCTGTCGTACCGCCCGCTTCTCGCTGCAATGAGTCTGTCTCTGCTCGCGGCGCTTTCGCCCATCACCGGCTACGCCGCCAGCAAGCACAAGCAGGAGCCCGCCAAGGAGGCTCAGGCGAGCGCCGCGCTCAAGGTCTCCACCCTGGGCGGCAAGTTCGCCTTCACCCTGCCCCCGGGCTATGCCGCCAATCCGCTGCCCGCCGGTGATGCGGCCCACGGTACCGAAGGCGCGAGTGGCACCATGTACCTGAACGAAGCGCTCAAGCGGGTGATCATCGTCACTGAATCGCCGATCCCCAATGGCACCAAGGTGACCGACGACGACGCCACCTTTCTCGACGGGGCCGCCGCCGGCCTGGCCAGCCAGCAACGCGCAGGGCTGCCGGATTATCAGAAAGTCAGCGAGAAGAGCATGAAGATCAACTCGCTCGGTGTTCGCCAGATCGACAGCACCGGGACCATGGGCGGCGGCAAGACGCTGACCACCACCCTGGTCGCGGGCTCGGGCACGCGCATGACCGCCGTCGAAGTGGTTTCCCGTGCTGCCGATCAAAGCAGCCACGACGCATTCGTGCAGCAGATCGTCAGCGGCAAGGCGCCAGCGGCCAAGTAGCCACGCGAAAAAAGTAACGCCCACAAAAAAGGGTGACCCTCTCGGATCACCCTTTTTTCACCGCCCAGCAGAGCGGATTTTGTTTGGTAGGCGCGATTGGACTCGAACCAACGACCCCCACCATGTCAAGGTGGTGCTCTAACCAACTGAGCTACGTGCCTGCTGTGGCGCGGGATTTTACGGGTTTATACGAAGCTGTCAACGGCTAGTTTGAACCCGTGCGGTCTCAGGCCCCGCAGCACTGCTTGAACTTCTTGCCGCTGCCGCACGGGCAAGGGTCGTTGCGGCCGACCTTTTCCGCGGCCCGCACCGGGGTGTTGGTAGGGCGCTTCTCGGCCCAGTACTCATGCAGCTGCACGGAGGAGAGAGTGACCATGTCAGCGGCCGTGAACACGTCGATCTCCGGCACTTCACCTTCTTCATAGGCTTCATCGCCCAGCGACTGCAGGAGAATCACCTTGAGCATGAGGTCCTGAGCTTCAGGCATTTCCGGCCAGCTGTCAGCCAGGCGACGATAGCCGTAGCACCATTCCTGCAGGCTTGGCATGCCATCGGCGTCTTCGTTGTCGTCGTCCAGCACCTCGTTGAAGATCGGCGCGAACTCGGCGGTGTGCTCGGTGATCACCAGTTCCAGGTTGCCCATGTGCTGGACCAGCAGGTTGACGAAGCGATCGAAGGCTTTTTCGTCCTTCCACTTGGGCAGCACTTTGGGGTTGCCCCACAGCGCGTTGTACCAGACGCTGAACGGCAGGATTTCCGGGCTGGAAATCAGCGCGGTGAAAAAACCGTCGAGCTCGGAAATATCACGCACCGAGTCTTCGCTCTGGAAGCTATCCAAGGCGCTCTGGAGCTCGTCCAGTTCGTCATCGGTCAAGGGTTCAGTGCTAAGGGGGGTGTTCATTGAAGCGATCGCCTTCTTGGAAGGATGAAAGTACGGCCGGGCACGTAACAGCGGTAGAAGGTATTCGTGCTCGCAGGAAAGCCGACATTGTGGCCTATTGCTGCCCGCGTTGCTCACACCAATACTGCAGACCGTCGAAAAGCACCGCCCACACCCGCGAAAACTGCATTCAATGCTTTGACGTCAATCGGGTGTCATAAAGCCATCATCTTGTTTTGTTACAACACCATGAACACTTGATTACTCAGGTTCATGCCGTGAAAGCTCTTATCTCTCGTTTGCGTCGCCCTCTGCTACGCCGCCTGGCCATCGGCCCGCGCCTGCTGGCCGGTTTCATCCTGACCGCCTTGCTGATGGGCGCGCTCGGTGGCTTTTGCCTGGTGGAAATGCAGAAAATCCGCCACCAGGCTGAATTGATCGAACGCGGGCCGCTGTCCAGCATCGCCCAGGCCGATGCCATCGCCATCGATCTGGTCAAGCTGCGGCTGGAAGCGGCGCTGCTCCTGGCTTACGCCAACGATCCGGGGGAAACGGTGAACCGCAAGATCAACGTCGAGCAACTGGCCAACGAGGTCAATCAAGGCTTCAAGGACTATCTGGCCAATGTCCCCGCAGGCACCGAGCACGACTCGATCATGTTGCTGCAGGACGCCTATCAGCAGTTCCTTGCGCCGCTCAAGGAGGCCATCGGCTTGATCGAGGGCAAGCGCGTCAGCGATGCCAATGCCATGACCACCGATGCCCTTGGCAATCAGGGCGCCATGATGGACATGCAGGTGCAGTTGCTGCGCGAGCTTAACAAGCAGGCCACCGCCGATGCGCTGACGGCGTCGGCCCAGACCGATGCGCAGTCGCGGCGGGTCATCCCTATTGCTATTGCCGTCGCGCTGCTGATCACCCTGCTGCTGGCCTGGCGCCTGAGCGTCAGCATCATTCGGCCGTTGCGTCAGGCCCTGCAGGTCGCTCACACCGTGGCCGCCGGCGATCTCAGCCAGGCGGTGCACGCCGAGGGCCGTGACGAGGCCGCGCAGTTGCTGCAAATGCTCGGCCACATGCGCGACCAGTTGCATGGCGTGATCAGCCAGATCGGTGGCGCAGTCACACGCTTGAATGCAGCGACGCACGAGATGGGCACCATCATGCAAGGCAACGCCGAGGGCATGCAGCAGCAGTACAACGAGATCGAGCAGGCCGCCACGGCGGTCACGCAAATGAGCCAGGCGGTGGAGGAAGTGGCCGGCAACGCGGTCTCGACGTCCACTGACTCCCGCGCCTCCAGCACAGCGGTGCGCCAGGGCCAGACGCAACTGGACCAGACCATGGCCGACATCGGCGAACTCACCGACCAAGTCGAGCAGGCCGCCGCCCGCGCTCAGGATCTGGCCGAGCAGACGTCCGGTATCAACAAAGTGCTGGATGTGATCCGCAACGTCGCCGAGCAGACCAACCTGCTGGCCCTCAACGCCGCCATCGAAGCGGCCCGCGCCGGGGAAGTAGGCCGCGGCTTCGCGGTGGTCGCCGATGAAGTCCGGGCCTTGGCTCACCGCACCGGGACCTCGACACGAGAGATCGAGCAGATGATGGGCGGCATCCATCAGGGCACCCACCTGGCCGTGCAGGCCTTGGCTGCGAGTGCGAGCCAGGCTGGGCGTACCCGAGAACGGGCGCAGGCGGCCAAGGATGTATTGGGCAGCATTTCCCAAGCGGTGGCGGCCATCGATGAACGCAATCAGGTGATCGCCAGCGCCGCCGAGCAGCAGGCCCAAGTGGCGCGCGAGGTGGACCGCAACCTGGTGCGCATCCGCGACCTGTCGCTGCAAAGTGCAACCGGCGCGGCGCAGACCAGCGCTGCGAGTCAGGAACTGGGGGAGTTGGCGGTGGAGCTGAATGGGATGCTGGGGCGGTTTTCGTTGTAAACCTGTACAGCACGTTCGGCGGCGAAGAGGCCAGCACCGACGCTGACATATCGAGACTTGAACCAGCCCTTGCCGCTCCCGGATTTTTTCGCCATCTTGGAAGCCATCCCCCCGTCCCAGGCTTGCGTCATGCCCGCACATGCTGCCCCCGTCAAACGCCGTCGCTGGCTCCCCTGGCTGTTGCTGGCGCTGTTCATCGGCGTCGGCCTGCCTTACGGTTGCTCGCAACTGGCGCACAAGGAGCGGGAACTGATCTTCAATATCGAGCCGGGCAATGCCGGCTGGTTCACCGGCATTCCCACCGGCATGCAGGAACTCGACATCCCGATCGACAAGACCCTCAGCAGCAATCAGTACCTGCATGCCTGGTGGTGGCCGGGCCGTGGCAGCAACGCGCCGACCCTGCTGTACCTGCATGGCATGCGCTGGAACCTGACCGCCCAATTGGGCCGCATCACCGCACTGCACAATATGGGCTTCGCGGTGCTGGCAATCGACTACCGCGGTTTTGGCCAGAGCCCGGGCGACCTGCCTTCCGAGCGCAGCGTGTATCAGGATGCCCAGGCCGCTTGGCAACGCTTGGTGCAACTGCAGCCCGATGCCGCAAAACGCATGATCTATGGCCACTCGCTGGGCGGCGCGATCGCCATCGACCTGGCCGAGCGTATCGACAAGGACGACTTGCCCAAGGCTTCGGGATTGATCATCGAATCGACCTTCACCGACATGGGCGCCGCCGCCCAAGCGGTGATCAAGACCTCACTGCCGGTGCGCTGGATCCTGTCGGAGAAGTTCGATTCCATCGACAAGATCGCCGACATCGGCATACCGGTGCTGATCGTGCACGGCACCGAAGATCAATACATCCCACCGCGTCTGAGCGAAGAACTGTTCAAGGCCGCCATGGCGCCGAAGAAGTTGCTGCTGATTCCCGGCGGCACCCACAACAACAGCATGATCGTCGGCAGCCGCCAGTACGCTGAAGCGATTCGGCAACTGTTCAGGGTGAATGCCGATATCGGCGCCGGGTGACGCAACTAACCCACCGCAGACAGAGTCTTTGCTAGAACCCCGAATGACTTCAACGTTCAAGGATTCAGCATGGACTCCAAGCCACAGCCCGATAACTCTCCCGCGCCCCACAAGGATGGCGAAACGCCTGGTTTGTCCAAGGACGAGAAAAAGGAAGTCGATGAACAGCAGCCTGCCCGTGCCGCCGTGCTGCATGAGATCATCCGCAGCCAGGGCGATCATGAACTGGAACGCAGTTTCGCCGCGTTGTTCTGGTCGGCGCTGGCAGCGGGGCTGACCATGGGCCTGTCGCTCATGGCCATGGGCTTGCTCAACTCGCGGCTGCCGGACGCCGAAGGCTTCAAGGTAATCGCCAGCTTCGGCTATTGCGCGGGCTTCCTCGCGGTGATCCTCGCGCGCCAGCAGCTGTTTACCGAGAACACCCTGACCGCCGTGCTCCCCGTGATGACCAAACCGACGCTGAATAACTTCGGCCGCCTCTTACGGCTCTGGGGCGTGGTGCTGGTAGGCAACCTGATGGGTACTTTGCTGGTGTCGTACGTGATGCTGCACTTGCCGATCTTCGACAGCCAAACCGATCATGCCTTCCTCGAAATCGGCCGCAAGGTCATGGAAAACGCCCCGTGGCCGATGTTTGCCAAAGGCATCATCTCGGGCTGGATGATCGCCACGCTGGTGTGGATCATTCCCTCGGTCAAGGATGGCAAGATCTGGCTGATCGTGATGGTGACTTACTTGATGGCACTCGGGGATTTCACCCACATCGTGGTGGGCTCGGCAGAGGTGTCGTATCTGGTCTGGGCCGGCGAACTTGGCTGGGGCGAATTCTGGGGGCATTTTGCCGGGCCGACCCTGGCGGGCAATATCATCGGTGGGAGCTTCATCTTCGCCTTGATCAGCCACGCCCAGGTGCGCAGCGATAGCCCGGCGCAGCACCCATGAACAAACGCGCCGGGCAAATGCATCAGCTCAGCGGCTGCACAGATCCAGGCGTTGCTGCAGGACGTTGAACGACACTGGCTCCTCGCGCGCCGGCCGGGCCGCGAGGGTCAAACACCAGTAGTCTGCTTCGCAATGCACGTCGATGCTCTGGTGTATGCCGATCGGTGCGAAACCCAGCTGTTTGTGCAGGTCGGCGCTGTTCTCATCATGCACCGAGACGGCCGCATAGATCGCCATGAAGCCCTGCTCGCCCAAGTGCCGAATCAGGCAGCGATAGAGTGCAGCGGCTATCTGCGGATCGTTTCCCGGGACTTCGACTCGAGCATCCACTGACCAGCGCAGTGCCATCAGCGAGCGGTGTGCGGTGCCATAGGCATAGCCGACGGCACGGCCGGCCTGCTCTGCCACCAGAAAAGGGTACTGCTTGAGGGGCTGTTGTATCAGTTCGGCCAGATCGCGCCGCGAGATACCCGGCGGGTCGGCTTGCAGGGCGAGCAGCGCGGCGGCATCCCCGATGGTGGCCGTGCGCACATGCAGATCATTCATACAATCGAGCTTCCAATGATACTTCCCAGGTGCGAAATATCCCTCGCATCACAGCTCCTGAAGACATGCATTCGAATTGTGTCTTTTTTATACCAATTCATTCAAGTTCGTTTGACGCCATTTTCATGACACAGATCAATACATTGAGTCGTCAGTCTTGTTAAATGCCCGTCATCGGGAGGAAAGCCTGCACGCCGTTGACGTCGACCTATTTGAATATTTTTGTACGCCTCGATGAACGGATCGGTGCTGGACAGCCCGCGCGTAAAAGGCCAATGATGGCCTTTTACCTGATGGAGCCCCTTCTCATGCAGAGCAAACTGATCCTTGGCCACACCGAAGTCACCCGTATCCTCGCCGCCGCCCGCGCGGAGGCGCAGCAACACCAGTGGGCAGTGACTATCGCGGTGGTGGACGATGGTGGCCATCTATTGGGGCTGGAGCGCCTGGATGGCGCGGCAGCGAGCACTGCTTACATCGCCACCGAAAAAGCCCGGACCTCGGCTTTGGGCCGCAGCGAGTCGGGCAAGTACGAGAAGATGGTCAACGAAGGGCGCACCTCGTTCCTGTCGAACCCGGTGCTCACCTGCCTCGAAGGCGCGGTGCCGGTGATCGTCGGCGGTCAGGTGATTGGTGCAGTGGGCGTGTCGGGCGTGGCGTCCAAGGATGACGTGCAGGTAGCGCGGGCTGGGGCGGCCATCCTCGCCTGACCAGCCCATCACTCATTGCCCCCGCTCGCTCCAGGGGCTGTGCCGCTTAGCCGAACAACCAGTATCCCAACGCCGTCAACACCACCACCGCCAGCACTGGCCGCAACACGCGGTAGGCCTTGGGATTTCGGCGCTTGAACGCTTTGACCTTGGCACTGAACCCATTACTGAAGCGCTTGCTGAAGGCATAGGCCTGGTTGATGCCACCCACGCGCTCGTCGTCGGTGTTCTGCGGTGCGGTAGCGCGCCCCAGGAAGTCACTCACGGCCTTGTTGAGCCGCCCCATGATGCGGTTTGACAGCGGCCGCTCGATGTCACAGAACAGGATCACCCGAGTCACGTCCGTCTCGTTCTTGACCCAATGCACATAGGTTTCGTCGAACATCACGTCTTCGCCGTCGCGCCAGGCGTACTCCTTGCCGTCGACGAAAATTCGGCAAGCGTCCGAGTTGGGTGTCGACAGGCCGAGGTGGTAGCGCAAAGAACCGGCGAACGGATCGCGGTGCGGATTGAGGTGACTGCCGCCTGGCAGCAAGGCGAACATCGCGCCCTTGACGTTGGGGATGCTGTTGACCAGCGCCACCGTCTTGGGGCACAGCACCTCAGCGGACGGCAGGGCCTTGTCGTACCACTTCAGGTAGAAGCGCTTCCAGCCTTTCTTGAAGAACGAGCCGAAACCGGCATCGTTGTCCTTGGCGGCGGCGCGAATATAGCCCTCGTCGAACAGGTGCATGGCCTCTTCGCGTATGGTTTCCCAGTTGTTCTTGAGCACATCGAGCTCGGGAAACTTGCTGCGATCCAGATACGGCGTGGAAGGCACACTGGAAAACATATACATCAGGGCGTTGTAAGGCGCGAACAGCGCCGAGTGATTGACGAACTGGCGCAACACCGGCAGCCGCGCCTTGCCGCGCAAATGCACGTACAGGATGCTGCCGACGAAAATCAGCAGCACCAGTAGCTTGGCGGCGAGAGAAAGGGTCATGCGTGGACTCCACGAAAAGGCAGTCCGCCATGATAAACCCGATTGCAGCGGGGGAACACCTGTGGCGACGGGGTGGGTGATTTAGGTCAATGGGGCAGCCTGCGCCGGCCTCTTTGCGAGCACGCTTTGCTACCACAGTACCCCTCAAAACCAGCACAAACAAAAACGCCGCTCATCTCTGAGCGGCGTTTTCATTGAATATGGAGCGGGAAACGAGACTCGAACTCGCGACCCCGACCTTGGCAAGGTCGTGCTCTACCAACTGAGCTATTCCCGCAAATGGCGTCCCCTAGGGGACTCGAACCCCTGTTACCGCCGTGAAAGGGCGGTGTCCTAGGCCACTAGACGAAGGGGACACGCTAACTGGAACACATGGTGTGTATCCCAGCGCCCAGAGCCGCATCCGAAGATTTGGTTCTGGTTTCACTCAACCCTGCCCGAGGGCAAGATTGTTTAAATATGGAGCGGGAAACGAGACTCGAACTCGCGACCCCGACCTTGGCAAGGTCGTGCTCTACCAACTGAGCTATTCCCGCAATGGCGTCCCCTAGGGGACTCGAACCCCTGTTACCGCCGTGAAAGGGCGGTGTCCTAGGCCACTAGACGAAGGGGACACACTACAACTTCACTTCCTGCTGCGCTCCGCTGTGTGCTTTACGCTGCAAGTGGCGCGCATTCTATGGATGCTTGGGGAGGTCGTCAACCCCCTGTTATAAATTTATTTAAATCAATGACTTCGCCACGGTTTTAGGCATTATTCACGGGCAAGCCTGCCTCGCCGCTTTTATACGTCGGACGGGCGGTCGTCGACGGCATTGAGCCAATCGAACAACCAGCCGACACAGGAAGTATTAAAGCGCCTATAGACAGCGCTTTTCGGCCCACCGGCAAGACACTACACTCAAGCCCTACACTCCTGACGAGGTACCAACGGTGACGCCATTAATGATCGCCCTGCTGATTCTGGCCGGGGTTGCCATTCTGATTGCCATCGGCTTTCTGAATAACGCCGTGGAAACCGCCAAGGTCGAACGAGTGCGCCTCAAGATCGAGCTTGCCGACCGTCTGCGTCGCTGCGGGCAGATCAACGAAGCGTTCCCCGGGCAGTTCATGTCTGCGGATCTCAAGCTGCTGGTGACGCGCCTGGAGCTGAACATCGTGCAGCGCAGCCTGGCGCTCGACAAAAAGAATGAAGCCCTTCTGAGCCGCCTCGAAGAGCTCGAGGCCGAAATCGCCAAGGGCCCGGACATTCCCATTACCAATGCCGCGCCACCGATAATGACCGAGGCCCAAGCCAAGGAAATCAACTATCACCTTGAAGGTTTGCACCATCAGGTGATCCGCGCGACCCAGGAAGGCTACCTGCAGCAGACCGAATCACGTTTCTGGGTCAACCATATCCGCCACGTGCTGGTGCTGCTGCACATCGAGTTCTTCAACAACCTGGGGCAGCAGGCATTTCAGGACGATCAACCGGGCCAGGCGCGGCTGGCGTTCGAGCGCGGGGTGCAGTATCTGAAAAAACAGCCTGACCCTACGGCCTATAGCGAGCAGCTGGATTACATGAACAAGCTTCTCAAACGCGCCAATGGCATGGTGCTGACGAACACCCGTATAACCGCCGACCAGGCCAGTGAGCTGACGGCAGGCCTGAACGAACTGAACGCGGCTGAGGAAGAAGGCATGAAGAAGGTTATCTACGACTGATGACCGGTCTGCCGCGCGGACAGGGCCCTCAGATTGGGCCCTTTTTTGTGAGCGGAATCTAGCAGTCGGTCAACCGCAGAAACACCTCGGCCAGCGCCTCGATACCTGCCTGATCCTCTGCGCTGAAGCGCGAAAGTTTCGGGCTATCAAGATCCAGTACACCAATCAGCCGACCGTTCTTGACCAAGGGCACCACCAACTCACTATTGGAGGCGCTGTCGCAGGCGATATGGCCAGGAAATTCATGCACGTCTTCGACTCGCTGCGTCTGCCGGGTTGCGGCTGCAGCACCACAGACGCCACGACCGAAGGCGATGCGTACACAGGCCACCTGCCCCTGAAACGGCCCGAGTACCAGTTCTTCATTCTTGTTCAGATAGAAGCCGGCCCAGTTCAGGTCGTCCAGCTGGGAGTACAGAAACGCCGAGAACTGCGCGGCGTTAGCGATAAAATCCCGTTCGTCACTGAACAACGCCTGTAACTGCGCTTTCAGCAAACCATAACCGGCGAGCCCCTGCCCTGCCGTATTCAAATCGATCATCAACCTTGCTCCAGCAATTGCAGGCCTACCCAGTAGCGGGCGAATTGATAGGCGCAGCGACCATTGCGGTTGCCGCGTCCGGTGGCCCAGCGTGCGGCCAGGATATCCAGTTGCTCGTCGCGCGCCCACTGCAGGCCGGTCTTTTGTGCCAGCTCGGTGATCCAATGCTCGACCACGTTCAGGTAATGCTCCTGAGTGAAGGGATAGAACGACAGCCACAAGCCGAATCGATCCGACAGGGCGATCTTGTCCTCGACGGCTTCGCTGGGGTGCAGCTCGCCATCGACATGTTTCCAGTTTTCGTTATCGCTTTCCTTCTCCGGCACCAGGTGCCGGCGGTTGGACGTGGCGTACAGCAGGACGTTATCGGGCGCCTGCTCCAGCGAGCCGTCGAGCACGCTCTTGAGCACTCGGTAATCCCCTTCACCGGACTCGAACGACAGGTCGTCACAGAACAGTACGAAGCGCTGGGGCAGACCGGCAAGCTGTTCGACTACCCGCGGCAGGTCGGCGAGATGATCGCGCTCGATCTCGATCAGGCGCAGGCCGTTCTTGGCATGCTCGGCCAACAGCGCGCGCACCAAGGAGGACTTGCCGGTGCCCCGCGAACCCCATAGCAAGGCGTGGTTGGAGGGCATGCCGGCGATGAATTGCTCGGTATTGCGCGTTAACTGCTCGCGTTGGCGATCAACACCGATCAAATCCGACAGGCGCATGTCCAAGTTAACGTCCAGCGGCAGCAGATAGCCACTGCGCCCCTCGCGCTGCCAACGGGCCGCCAGGCATTGCTGCCAGTCGATCGAGCCACGTAATGCCGGCAACAGCGGTTCCAACCGGGCCAACACGCCTTCGGCGCGCTCCAGAAAAGCCATCAATCGAGGGTCCACGTATTTTCCTCATAAAAAAACATAAAAAAAAGCCAATGGCACGCGCGCGCAGCGGTGTTAAAAAGTCGCCGAAGCCGATATAAACTCGGTAACGGCCTAGCGTGCCTCACGCAACGGAATGGAAATCGGCTCATCCATCATGGATATAAAGTTCACCCAACGCTTGTCTTACAAGCAGGCCAGACTGACCGTCGTCGTCGGCTTTATTCTGGGGACACTGCTCAGCTTTGCACAAATCGCCATCGATTATGCCAGCGTCACTCAGGCCATCAACCGCCAGATGCGCTCGTTTCTCGAAGTCAGCCACGATCCGGCCTCGCGCATTGCCTACACCATAGACGCCGAACTGGCCGAAGAGCTGACCCGCGGCCTGTTGCGCTCTGAATCGGTGATCAACGCGCGGTTGGTCGACAATGACAAAAACGTTCTGGCCGACGTCAGTCGCCCGCGCCAGCCCGATGACTACAGGATGATCAGCGATTACCTGTTCGGCGCCAGTCTGCGCTTCGAGGAGCCGTTGTTTCTGGCCAGCATGCCGGATCAGCCGCTGGGAACGCTGTCGATCGAAGTCGACACCAATGCCATCGGCAACCGCTTCCTTACGCGCTCCGAGGTGACCCTGCTCAGCGGCTTTGTGCGCACGCTGATCCTCACCGGCATCCTGTTGGTGCTGTTCTACTTCATCCTGACCAAACCGCTGGTCAAGGTCATCCAGGCCTTGAGCGAGAGCAACCCCCACGCGGGCAGGCCGAGCAAACTGGAGTGCCCGCCGGGCCACCAGCAGGATGAAATCGGCGTCCTGGTCAAGGTCGCCAATCAGCAGTTCGTGAGCATGACCACCGAGATTCAGCAGCGACGCGACGCCGAACAGCGCCTTACCGACTACCTAGCCGAGCTCGAAAACATCGTTTCGGCGCGCACTACCGAACTCAAGGCCAGCAACGTGCGCCTGAGCCAGTCCAACGAAGAGCTCGAACGCGCCCGCCGTACGGCACTGGACATGGCCCAGGCGCGAGCGGCCTTCCTGGCCAACATGAGCCACGAGATCCGCACCCCGCTCAATGGCTTGCTGGGCATGATTGCGCTGTCGCTGGACAGCCCCTTGAACGCGGAGCAGCGCCAGCAACTGTCCATCGCCCACGACTCGGGCAAGGTGCTGGTGGAGTTGCTCAACGATATTCTCGACCTGTCCAAGTTCGATGCCGGGCAGTTGGAGCTTGAACGCATCCCGTTCGATCTGGGCGCGCTGGTCGAGGACACGGCCAACCTGTTGTCCCAGAATGCCGCGCCTGGCGTCGAGCTGACGTGCCTGATTCATCCGGATTTCCCGGCGCTGGTACTGGGGGACCCTACACGGGTACGGCAGATCGTCAGCAATCTGCTGTCCAACGCCCTGAAGTTCACACGTTTCGGCCGCGTGGACGTGCGTCTCAACGCCCAGACCAGCGGCGTGCGCCTGGAGGTTCGGGACACCGGCATCGGCATCCCCCAGGAGGCCCAGATCAAGATCTTCCAGCCCTTCACTCAGGCCGGCGCCGGCATTACCCGGCAATTCGGCGGTACCGGGCTGGGCCTGGCGCTCACCAACAACCTGTGCGAGGCCATGCACGGGCGCCTCACGATCAGCTCCGAATCCGGATCTGGCAGTCAATTCTGCGCCGAACTGCCCTTGCCGACCCACACGCCGGCGACACGGCGCGCTCCGCTTGCCGGTAACGTCCTGGTCATCAGCGCCGCGAACAGCGGCCTGGCCGAGCTGCTGGACACCCTGCTGCCGCTGTGGGGCGTCAAGGTCACGCGCCAGGACCCCGATCAGGGCCTGAGGGACGTCAGCGCCGACCTGGTGATTACCGACAACCTCGATCACCTGTTCAGTCTGCGTCCCGCCATGCGCGCGCAAATCCTGCTGGTGACTGCCTACGGCAACTTCCTCCCCACAGAACAGGCCACTGCCCTGTCGCCGCTGCAACAGCAGGCCCGGCCACTGGCGCGCAACGCCTTGTATCAAACCCTGCGCCGCACGCTGAATGGCGATGAAGCAATCGAGCCGGGCACGCGCACAGGCCTGCCCGGCCCGCAACGCAGAGCCAATATCCTGCTGGTCGAGGACAACCCGGTAAACCAGCTCGTGGCCAAAGGCATGTTGAGCAAACTGGGCTGCGAAGTGATGGTCGCCGGGCACGGTGGCGAAGCGCTGGAAGCCTTGGAACTGCACCGCTTCGACTTGGTGCTGATGGACTGCAACATGCCAGTCATGGACGGCTACGAAGCCAGCCGGCGGATTCGCCAGAGTGGTCGCTGGCCCAGGCTGCCAATCGTCGCCCTGACCGCCAACGCCATGCCCGAGGAGCGCGATCGTTGTCGCGCGGCGGGCATGAGCGACTACCTGGCCAAGCCGTTCAGACGCGAAGAGCTGATGACGCTGATCGACCAGTGGGTGCCGGACGCGTCCTGACGCCGCTGCGGATCAACGCAACAGCGCTTCGATCTCACCGGTGAGTTTTTCTGGCTTGGTGGTCGGCGCAAAGCGCTTGACCCGCTGGCCATCCGGGGCAATCAGGAACTTGGTGAAATTCCATTTGATGCGCTGGGTGCCCAGCAAACCGGGCGCCCGCTCCTTGAGCTTGACGAATAGCGGGTGGGCCAGCTCGCCGTTGACGTCGATCTTGCGGAACATCGGAAAGCTCACGCCGAAGTTCTTCTCACAGAATTGCGTGATATCGAGCGTATCCCCCGGCTCCTGGTGGCCGAACTGATTGCAGGGAAAGCCCAGCACCACCAGACCTTTGCTGCGGTAGGTCTGCCAGAGCTGCTCCAGGCCCTTGTACTGCGGGGTGAAGCCGCATTGGCTGGCGGTATTGACCACCAGAATGGCCTTGCCGCGCCAGGCCTCCAGGGTCAGATGCTGACCGTCCAGAGTGATGCACGGTACTTTCAACAGATCCGTGCTCATCAAGCCTCCCGCGGGACCAGGTTCAGGCACACCGAGTTGATGCAGTAGCGCAGGCCAGTGGGCGGCGGGCCATCTGGGAAGACATGCCCCAGGTGCGCGTCGCAGGTGGCGCATTTGACCTCGGTGCGGATCATGCCGTGGCTGACGTCACGGATTTCAGCCATGGCTTGATCACCGATCGGCGCGTAGAAACTCGGCCAGCCGCAACCGGAGTCGAACTTGGTCTTGGAATCGAACAGCGGCTCGTTGCAGCAGATGCAGTGATAGACGCCAGCGGTCTTGTCATCATTGTATTTGCCGGTGAATGGACGCTCGGTCGCGCTGAGACGACAGACGTTGTATTGCTCGGGGTCGAGCATGGCTTTCCATTCTTCGAGTGTCTTTTCAATCTTGCTCACAGGTACACCTCTGCAGTCGAAAAACCCGGATCTGTGTCTTTTCCACGGATCGGGTGGCACGTATGATTGCGCTTCCATTGGACGTCAGTCTGTCACCCGCGTTTCACGCATTCAAATTTTCATTTTTTCGGCGCCGGCGCGGCGGTCTTTTCTTTTCGGGATCACATCATGCAGTTCAGCAAATCGAACAAGCTTGCCAACGTCTGCTACGACATTCGCGGTCCGGTGCTCAAGCACGCCAAGCGCCTGGAAGAAGAAGGCCACCGCATCCTCAAGCTGAACATCGGCAACCCGGCGCCCTTCGGCTTCGAGGCACCGGAGGAAATCCTCCAGGACGTGATCCGCAACCTGCCCACTTCCCAGGGCTACAGCGACTCCAAGGGCTTGTTCAGCGCGCGCAAGGCGGTGATGCAGTACTACCAGCAGAAGCAGGTCGAAGGTGTCGGCATAGAAGACATCTACCTGGGCAACGGCGTCTCGGAATTGATCGTGATGTCCTTGCAGGCGCTGCTCAACAACGGTGACGAAGTGCTGATCCCGGCGCCCGACTACCCGCTGTGGACCGCTTCGGTGAGTCTGGCCGGCGGCAATGCCGTGCACTACCTGTGCGATGAGCAAGCCAACTGGTGGCCGGATCTGGACGACATCAAGGCCAAGATCACGCCGAACACCAAGGCCATGGTCATCATCAATCCCAACAACCCGACCGGCGCCGTGTACTCCAAAGAGGT
This sequence comes from Gammaproteobacteria bacterium, assembly GCA_903970465.1. Classification (GTDB taxonomy): domain Bacteria; phylum Pseudomonadota; class Gammaproteobacteria; order Pseudomonadales; family Pseudomonadaceae; genus Aquipseudomonas. Next base: position 53,036 of record CAJCIO010000079.1, on the reverse strand, counting down.
GTTGCTGGGGATGCTGGAGATCGCCCGCCAGCACAACCTGGTGGTGTTCTCCGATGAAATCTACGACAAGATCCTCTACGACGACGCCGTGCACATCTGCACCGCCTCGCTGGCCCCGGACCTGCTCTGCCTGACGTTCAACGGGCTGTCCAAGTCCTACCGCGTGGCCGGCTTTCGCTCCGGCTGGATCGCCATCTCCGGTCCCAAGCACAACGCCCAGAGCTACATCGAAGGCATCGACATCCTGGCCAACATGCGCCTGTGCGCCAACGTACCGAGCCAGCATGCCATCCAGACGGCGCTCGGTGGCTACCAGAGCATCAACGATCTGGTGCTGCCCAACGGTCGCCTGCTCGAGCAGCGCAACCGCACCTGGGAGCTGCTCAACGATATTCCCGGCGTCAGCTGTGTGAAGCCCATGGGGGCGCTATACGCCTTCCCGCGCATCGACCCCAAGGTGTGCCCGATCTTCAACGATGAAAAGTTCGTGCTCGACCTCCTGCTCTCGGAAAAGCTGCTGGTGGTTCAGGGTACGGCCTTCAACTGGCCGTGGCCGGATCACTTCCGTGTGGTCACATTGCCCCGCGTCGATGATCTGGAACAAGCCATCGGTCGCATCGGCAATTTCCTCAAGTCCTATCGCCAGTAAGGCCCGGAGCGGCGCCTGCAACGGGCGCCGCACCTGTAGGAAACGCTCTGCGAAGGTGTAGGAAATTTCATCGGGACACAGTTTGAAATAGTCGGCAGGTTGAATCGTTCGGGTATCCACCTTATATACCCGAGCACGCTACCTATTTTATCCGTGAGGAACGTAACAACCATGATGCGCATCCTGCTGTTCCTGGCCACCAACCTGGCGGTCGTGTTGATTGCCAACATCACCCTGAGCCTCTTCGGCTTCAACGGGGTGATGGCGGCTAACGGCGTTGACCTCAATCTCCACCAGTTGCTGATCTTCTGCGCCGTGTTCGGTTTTGCCGGCTCGCTGTTCTCGCTGTTCATTTCCAAATGGATGGCAAAAATGAGCACCGGCACTCAGGTCATCAGCCAGCCGCGCACCCGCCATGAACAATGGCTGCTGCAGACCGTCGAGCAACTGTCCCGTGAAGCAGGCATCAAGATGCCCGAAGTCGGCATCTTTCCGGCCTACGAGGCCAACGCTTTCGCCACCGGCTGGAACCGCAACGACGCGCTGGTCGCGGTCAGCCAGGGCTTGCTCGAGCGTTTTTCACCCGATGAGGTCAAAGCCGTGCTGGCGCACGAAATCGGCCACGTGGCCAACGGTGACATGGTCACCCTGGCGCTGGTGCAAGGGGTAGTCAACACCTTCGTGATGTTCTTCGCCCGCATCATCGGCAACTTCGTCGACAAGGTCATCTTCAAGAATGAGGAAGGCCGGGGCATGGCCTATTTCATCGCGACCATCTTTGCCGAGCTGGTATTGGGCGTCCTGGCCAGCATCATCGTCATGTGGTTCTCGCGCAAACGCGAATTCCGCGCCGACGAAGCGGGTGCAAAACTGGCGGGCACGGCGGCGATGATCGGCGCTTTGCAACGGCTGCGCTCCGAACAGGGCTTGCCAGTCACCATGCCCGATACTCTGACCGCCTTTGGTATCAACGGTGGTCTCAAGCACGGCCTCGCAGGCCTGTTCATGAGCCACCCGCCCCTGGAAGAGCGCATCGAGGCGCTTCGCCGCCGCGGTTGAACCCATCATGTAGCGAGGGGGCTCGCCCCCGATTGGATCCTGGGCATATCTGCGAATGACAGCAGGTCCTGTCGGGGTCAAACCCCTTAGCTACAGTGCAATAAAATCGAATAATCCGATAAAACCCTCGTAAAACTTATATTGGATTCTGATCAATCACCTGCGCCAAGATAGTCCTATCTCAACTCTAGGACCACGGCCATGTTGCCCAGCCTGTTCATCTCCCACGGCTCACCGATGCTGGCGCTCGAACCGGGCGCCAGCGGCCCTGCCCTGGCACGATTGGCCGCCGAGCTGCCACGCCCCAAAGCAATCGTTCTGGTGTCGGCACACTGGGAAAGCCGCGAACTGCTGGTCGCCAGCGGCGAACACCCCGAGACCTGGCATGACTTCGGCGGCTTCCCACCGGCACTGTTTGCGGTGCAATACCCCGCAGCAGGCCAGCCAGCCTTGGCCGCTGAGGTCGCGCAGCTGCTTATCGACGCAGGCCTGACAGCACGCCTGGACCCCTCCCGCCCATTCGACCACGGTGCCTGGGTGCCGCTGTCGCTGATGTACCCCGACGCCGATATCCCGGTGGTTCAGCTATCACTGCCTAGCCGTGAAGGCCCTGCAATGCAGGAGCGAGTCGGGCAAGTCCTCACGCAGTTGCGTGATCAAGGCGTGCTCTTGATCGGCTCCGGGAGCATTACCCACAACCTGCGCGAACTGAGCTGGCAGGCCGGCCCTGATCTGGCCACACCGTGGGCGCTGGAATTTCGCGACTGGATGGTCGACAAGCTCACTACCGGGGACCGCGAAGCGCTATTGGACTATCGTCAACAGGCCCCACAAGCAGTACGCAATCACCCGAGCGAGGAGCATTTACTGCCCCTCTATTTCGCCTATGGTGCCGGCGAGCGTTTCAGCATTGCCCACCAAGGCTTTACCTTGGGCGCACTCGGCATGGACATCTATCGCTTCGACTAAGCCCCGCTCCACCGGTAAAACTCAGGCATAAAAAAATCCCCGATCATCACTGATCGGGGATTTTTTGTTTCAGCTCACTGATTCGCCAGGAATCAGTCTTCGCGATAACGGCGCAGCTTCAACTGCTTACCGGCAACACGAGTGTCCTTGAGCTTGCTGAGCAACTTCTCGAGGCCATCTTCTGGCAGCTCGACCAAGCTGAAGCTGTCGCGCACCTGGATGCGGCCGATCGCTTCGCGGGCCAGGCCGCCTTCGTTGAGGATGGCACCCAGCAGGTTCTTCGCGGCGATACCGTCGCGAGCACCCAGTGCGGTACGGCAACGTGCACGACCTTCGCCCAAAGGCACTGGCGCGCGACGTTCACGATCACCACGCTCAGGACGATCACCGGTGGTGCGTTCGCGAGGAGCGCTGGTCGGAACCAGTGGCTGCTCCTTCTCGACTGCATCCAGGGTCAACGCCTGGCCATTGGTGGCCTTGCGCAGCAGCGCAGCGGCCAGGGCACGCGGGCTGCAACCGATATCGGCGGTCAGGCGATCGAGCAGATCACCGTGAGTCGCTTCTGCATCGGCAACCAGTGGCGCCAGACTGTTGGTCAGTTTCTTGATGCGCGCATCGAGAACGGCCTGAGCGTCCGGCAGACGAACTTCGGCAACCTTCTGACCGGTCACACGTTCGATCACTTGCAGCATGCGGCGCTCACGTGGAGTCACCAGCAGCAGGGCGCGACCTTCGCGACCGGCACGGCCAGTACGGCCGATACGGTGCACGTAGGACTCTGGATCGTACGGCATGTCGACGTTGAACACGTGAGTGATGCGCGGTACGTCCAGACCACGGGCAGCGACGTCGGTAGCGACGACGATGTCCAGACGGCCATCCTTGAGGGATTCGATCACACGCTCACGTTGGTTCTGGGCGATGTCACCGTTCAGTGCAGCAGCCTTGTAACCTTTAGCTTCCAGCGCGCTGGCGAGGTCGAGGGTGGCTTGCTTGGTACGCACGAAAGCGATCAGCGCGTCGAATTCTTCCACTTCCAGCAAACGCAGGACAGCAGAAGTCTTCTGGTCAGCGTGAACCAGCAGGTGAGCCTGCTCGATCGCGGTAACGGTTTGCGTCTTGGTCTGGATCTTGACGTGTTTCGGGTCTTTCAGGTGACGCTCGGCGATCGCACGGATCGACTGCGGCAAGGTTGCCGAGAACAGTACGGTCTGGCGGGTTTCAGGCATGGCCTTGAAGATGACTTCCAGGTCATCCATGAAGCCCAGCTTGAGCATTTCGTCAGCTTCGTCGAGGACCAGGTGGTTGACCGTGGCCAGGACTTTTTCATCACGACGCAGGTGGTCACACAGACGACCCGGGGTCGCGACGACGATTTGCGCGCCATTGCGGATAGCTTTCAACTGCGGGCCCATCGGGGCGCCGCCATATACTGCAACCACGGTTACGCCAGGCATCTGCTTGGCATAGGTTTCGAATGCGGTTGCTACTTGCAGCGCCAACTCGCGGGTCGGCGCCAGGATCAGGGCTTGCGGCTCGCGCTTGCTCGGGTCGATACGGCTCAGAATAGGCAGAGCGAAGGCGGCAGTTTTGCCGGTACCTGTCTGTGCCTGGCCGATCATGTCATGACCGGCGAGAATGATCGGGATCGATTGATGCTGAATAGCCGAAGGCTCTTCGTAGCCAGTCGCGACGACGGCTGCAACAATAGTAGGGTGAAGTCCGAGACTGGCGAAGCCGCCGGTTTCCTGGGTCATGGGTCTGCCTCTAAGTGCATCCGCAAAGACCCATGCTCCAAAGCTGCGCATGCCGTGTAAGACTCGAGAGTCACCCTGGCAGCTTTGTCGGCGGGGATTTGCGAAAACGATTGAATGAAAGAATCGTCAGGGAGATGTTCGCAGTGCGATAACAGCCAAAGCTGTGTGTCGAGGATTGCGCTACCTGAACGCGGCCCTGTTAAAGACCGGCGCGCACTATACCTGAAATCGGCCGTTACGTGAGAGTTTTTTATTGCCCTGCGCCCCGTACGCGCCTTGGCGCAGCGGGCGTGGGGATATCCGCGGTTGCGTCAGGGCCCTGGAAGGCCAGCCTGCGGGCTAAATCGTTTAAGCCTGCGACACCGACCGATCGTCGGCAGGCACCGTTACACCCCAAGGCGCGTCAGAATCAGCTCGCCGGCCGCACCGCGTTGATCAGTCGCTCCAGCGAATACCCCAACTGCGGCGCCAACGCTGTCGCCCTCGCCCGCAACCCGTCGAAATCCAGTTGCTGCTCCAGATCCGCCGGGATGATCAGGATCACATTGCCCTCGCTCACTGGGCACTCCCAGTAGTGCCGGTGATACAGGCCACGCAGCAGCGCGGCGCCCAACGGCTTGCCGTCATCCCCCGCCCACTGATTGATGATCAGCCAGCCACCCGGGTTGAGGTGCTTCTGGCAATCTTCCAGAAACCGCCAAGCCAGATGCCCGACGCCGGGGCCGTGATCGGTGTACAGGTCGACGAAGATCAGGTCCGCCCGCTCAGCGCTTGGCAGCAGTTCCAGAGCGTCACCGACCCGCAGGTACAAGCGCGGGTCGTTGTCGAGCCCTAGATACTCCAGGGCCAGGCGCGGCACATCCGGACGCAGCTCAATGCATTCGACATCTTCGAGCGGCAAGAACTTCAGACATGCCTGAGTCAGAGTGCCCGCGCCCAGCCCGAGAAAAAGCGCGCTTTCCGGCGCCGGGTGACAGAGCGCGCCTATCAGCATGGCGCGGGTGTAGTCGTATTCCAGCCAACTGGGATCGGCCGTGAACACGCAACTTTGCTCGATGGCATCGCCAAATTCGAGGAACCGATAATCCTCGACTTCCAGCACGCGAATCATGCCATAGGCATCATGGACCTCGGCCAAGACCCGCTCGATGCGCTCGCGCGGGGCTTGCTCAGGAATGTTTTCGGACTCAGGGATGTCTTCCACCAGCTCGCTCGGCACGATCAAAAAACCGATTGTGTCATTTTTTCAGCGGATCATCCCAGAATGGCCGCTCACTCTCTTCATGAATATCGGCGCGACTCAGCCCCAGGTCCTTCAGCGCGCTGTCACTAAGGGCCGCCAAGGTGCGGCGCTGCTGGCCGAGCTGATACCAGCGCACCATACGCTGATAGAGCGCACTCCAGATCGATTTGCACGAAACATCGCCACATCTGCTGGTCTCGACCTGCACGAATCCACGTTGACCTTTCATCATTCTGCCCTCCTGTTGGGATGGCTTCAGTGTCGGGCTGCGGATAATATCAATCCAACGAATGTTTCTTATGCAACACATCTCGGAGATTGATCAATGTCCCAGTATCAGAGTATCGACTCCGAAGTGCTGCGCACCTTTGTGGCGATTGCCGACGAAGGCGGCTTCACCAAGGCCGGAGAAAAGGTCAATCGCACCCAGTCAGCGGTCAGCATGCAGATGAAACGCCTTGAAGAAGACGTCCTGCAGCGCCAGTTGTTCGAGCGCGATGGCCGACAACTGCGCTTGACTGCCGAAGGCCAGATTCTCCTCGGCTACGCCCGGCGCATTCTCAAACTGCACAGCGAAGTGTTCACCACCCTGCGTGAACCGCACATGGTCGGCACCGTACGCATCGGCACGCCGGATGATTACGCCATGCGCTTTTTGCCCGGGATCCTGTCAGGGTTCGCTCAGGCCTACCCGCTGGTTCAGGTCGAGGTCCATTGCGAGAGCTCGGCACAACTGCTGCAGCGCAACGACCTGGACCTGACCATCGTCACCCGCAAGCCGGGCAGCGAAATGGGCCAGTTGCTGCGCCATGAACGGTTCGTCTGGGCTGAGGCCAATGGCTTCGCCCCCCACGAACAGCAGCCGATGCCACTGGCGATGTTCAACACCGACTGTTTTTGCCGCGAGTGGGCGTGCAACGCACTGGATGCCGACGACAAGTCCTATCGGGTCGCCTACTCCAGCCCTAGCCTCTCGGCGATCATGGCGGTTGTCAGTGCCGGTCTGGCAGTGACCGCGCAGCTGCAAAGCCTGATTACCGCCGACATGCGCATTCTTGGCGAACGTGAGGGCCTGCCATTGCTGCCGACCGCCAACATCATGTTGTTGCGCAACCCCGCGACCCAGTCACCCATGACCGAATGCTTGGCCGAGCACATCGCCGAGGGCTTCAAGCTGTAGGGATCAGGGGTGGATAGAGCGCATTTTCAGCGCGCCGGATAATGGCGCGCAAACTCGAACGAACTCTCACCAACTTTACGGTTCGAAATTTACAATCACCGTACCAGCCCCCATAGCGGCGCTTACGATTAGCTGCAACACTAAATCCAAGAACGCTAAATATGCGCGTACCACTGAAACAAGGATCCGTATGAGCGCGAACCCTCCTGCTGCACCCGAGACCTCGGCCCCCTGCGAGGACCTGCTGCTCGACAACCAGTTGTGCTTCGCCCTGTATTCCACCTCGTTGCTGATGACCAAGGTCTACAAGCCCTTGTTGCAGGCACTTGGCCTGACCTACCCGCAATACCTGGCCATGATGGTGTTGTGGGAACAGGAAGGGCTCACCGTGGGTGAAATCAGCACGCGCCTGCTGACCGACCCCGGCTCTCTGACGCCATTGCTCAAGCGCCTGGAGTCCGAAGGCCTGCTGAGCCGTACTCGTAGCAAGGACGATGAGCGCGTGGTGATAGTCAAGCTCACCGAGCAGGGGCGAGCCTTGCAAGCCCGCGCCCAGGAAGTGCCGCAATGCATTCTCAGCGCCAGTGGCTTGACCGTCGAACAGCTAAAGGCCCTGCAGAAGCAACTGCTGGGGCTGCGCGGTCACCTGCAGGGCAGCCTCTAGCCCGACAAGAGAACGCCGACCATTCGTCGGCGGCTCTGGATATTTATCTTGCGCACTAAATGTTAGCGCGATACATTTGCCTCGTACTCAACGGCAATCACGCCTTGAACCCGAGTTCCACGACTGAGGACTACCCCATGAAGACGCTCTATACCGCTACTGCAACCGCCACCGGTGGCCGTGACGGCCGCGCTGTTTCCAGCGACAACATCCTTGACTTAAAGCTGGCGACTCCCAAAGAACTGGGTGGCGCAGGCGGCGCCGCGACCAACCCTGAGCAACTGTTCGCAGCAGGCTACTCGGCTTGCTTCATCGGCGCGCTCAAGTTCGTGGCCGGCCAGACCAAGACGGCGCTGCCAGCTGACACAGCGATCACCGCTGACGTAGGCATTGGCCAGATCGAAGGCGGTTTCGGCCTCGACATCGATCTGCGCATCAGCCTGCCTGGCCTGGCTCAAGACCAGGCACAAAGCCTGGTGGATGCTGCGCACCTGGTGTGCCCGTACTCCAACGCCACCCGCGGCAATGTCGATGTACGCCTGCACGTCAGCGTCTGACCCGGCAGTTTCCAGCGCCCATAAAAAACCCGACTCGCGTCGGGTTTTTTGTGTTCGCTGATTCGCCAGGGCGTTATCAGCCAACAGGGTCCGCAATTACTTGGCGCGACCTTTGTACGAACCGCCTTCGCGGGTGTCGATTTCGATCTTGTCACCGATTTCGATGAAGTCAGCAACGCTCAGCTCAGTACCGTTGGCCAGCTTGGCAGGCTTCATGACCTTGCCCGAAGTGTCGCCGCGAGCGGAGCCTTCGGTGTAGTCAACGACACGGACGATGGTGGTCGGCAGTTCGACCGATACCAGACGATCTTCAAAGAATACGGCTTCGCAGACGTCGGTCATGCCTTCTTCAACGAAGGGCAGAACCGATTCGATGTCTTCAGCGTTCAGCTCGTACATGGTGTAGTCGGTGGTGTCCATGAACGTGTAGGTGTCACCGCTGATGAAAGACAGGGTGGCTTCCTTGCGGTCCAGGATCACGTCGTCCAGCTTGTCGTCGGCGCTGTAGACGATTTCAGTCTTGTAGCCGGTCAGCAGGTTCTTCAGCTTGGTCTTCATGATCGCGCTGTTACGACCGGATTTGGTGAATTCGGCTTTCTGCACCAACCAAGGATCGTTTTCGAGACGGATCACGGTGCCGGGTTTCAGCTCTTTACCAGTTTTCATTACAAACTTCCGAATAGGGTGGGGATTACAAAATTCCAGGCCGTATATCATAGCCAATTTCGGTGAAACTGCACCAGCGCCATGGCAAGATCCGCCTGGCGGGCCTTTTCGTTGCTCCACGCCTGAGCATGGGCCGACAGCTCTGGCCAGTTCGCCAGCATTTGCCGCCAGCTGTCGGCGATGTCCTGCTCCATGTTCCAGGCACGCCAGAAACTCAGCATTGCAGCCTCGGCTGCGGGCCCAAGCCCCTGAGTGTAAAGGGTCAGGAAGGCTTCGAGCTTTTCCCAGTGGGCATACTCCTCCTGCTTGTAGATATGCCAGACCAGTGGTCGCCCCGCCCACTGCGCGCGAACAAAGGAATCTTCGCCGCGCACAGCATTGAAGTCGCAGCACCAGAGCAAGCGATCGTAGTCATTCTGACTGACGAACGGCATCAACTGCAGGGTCAGCGCCCCGCGTTGGCGGGGCTGGTCGAGGTGCAAAGGGCCATCCGCCAACCACCCCTCGACGTCTCCCAGCACTCGCCCATGGGGGACCAGCAGGTGGGTCGGTCGCGAGTCGTCAGCCAAGGCCTGCAACCAACCGGGTAGCTGAGGATGCTCGTAGGCAAACAACGACATCAATCGCGACTCGGCGGCAATATGGACACCCCATTGGGCCAGGAAGGCCCGCTGTCTGGCCGGTTCCTGCTGCCACTGGCGACGCTGCTCCAGCAAACCCGCTTCGCGCAACAATCCGCCGGTATTGGCCTGAAAACCCGGAAAGAAAAAATACTTCTGGTAGCCCGCGGTTTTCAGCGACGGCAGGCCGTGGCACCCGCCCACCCAGTCTTCGGCGCTCAGGTAATCCAGGTTGAGCCACAGGCGCACCGGGGTGGACAGGGCCATGGCATCGACATAATCCACTGGCAGCTTGCAGGCGAAAGCTTCGATCACCACGTCAGGCAACTGGACCGTCTGCCACACTGATGGCCACAAGCGCACGTCGACGCCTTCATGCCATTGCTGCGCCGCCTGCGGGTCGGCCGTCGGACAAAGGGGCACGAACGAGGCCAGGTCATCCACCCAGAGACGCACCTGCAGATCGTGCTCAGCCACCAACTGGCGGGCCAGACGCCAGGTCACGCCGATGTCCCCGTAGTTATCGACAACGCTGCAAAAGATATCCCAGGAGGCTTTCATGTCAGACACCAATTATGCTGTTCCCTTGAGGCGATAAATCGGCTCGGTCAATAGGCCCGGTGAGCCAAACCGCGCATTGTCCGCAGTTTTGCGTGTCGACAACAGCAGCAAAGCAGAGAATCGACCCGCCAGCCGTGCAACAATGTTCGAGCGCCCACAGCTTTCACGCTGCACGTTCGAACTGCGCGCCGGGCCGCGGGTCCACAGTCGTATGCCCGCACGCCGGTTCCAGCCTGCAATCCACGCCAACGCCAGGAGGCTGTCATGCCTGTTCCAAGCAAAAGCCGCGAGTTGCCTGTGCGCGCCAGACGCCCCCTGCGTCTGGTGCTGATAATCGCCCTGGGCATCTGGCTGGGCTTCATGGCCTTAGGCCTGAGTGCCTGGTTGATCTACAAGACCCTGCACACGCCCATCGAAGCGCCAGCCGAGATCAGCAACCTCACCACCCCGCAGAGCATTCGCCAGCCTCAGGCCCCGGCCTTGCCGGCGATCCCCAGCGACCCCGCCCTGGCGACTCAGAACCACATGTTCGAGCAATATCAGGAAAACCTCAGCCGCCAGGAAACCTCCGATGCGGTGGAGCAAGCGCGGCGCAACCCGGACAATTTCGCCAACCCCAAGTGCCAGTTCTGGTTGCAGCAGGCGCAAACGGCGCCCAGCGACAAGAGCCGCGGCAACGTACTGATGTTTTGCAACTGACATGGCTAAAACCGAACTGCTCGGACTGATCACCGCGACCCTGGCGCGCAACCTCGATATTGCCCAGCGCGCCGCGCAGACCGCCTATGAAACCGCGACACACGAAGAGAACGTCGCCGAAAACAAATACGACACTCTGGGCCTTGAAGCCTCTTACCTGGCCACAGGACAGGCGCGCCGTACCGAAGAAATCCGCCAGGCACTGCTGAAGTATCAAGGCCTGGCGCTGCGCGATTACGACGCCGCAGTAGGCATTCAGGTCGGGGCGCTGATCGATCTGGAAAACACCCGCGGCGAACGCCAGCAAGTCTTCCTCGGCCCTGACGCCGCCGGGCTGACGCTGACGCTCGATGGCACAGTGGTGACCGTGATCACGCCCCTCGCGCCATTGGGCATGGCGCTACTGGGCAAATTCGCGGGTGATGAGGTGAGTGTTCGCATCGGCAACAGTCTTCAGCATTCGGAAATCCTGCGCGTCAGCTGAAATCCAACGCCCTACCCAGTGATGAGACACATCCTGTCCAGTGTTACCGGCAAAGCACATATCTGGCGGGTCCGCAGGCGGGGTATACCACTGGAGCGAGTCTGACGATCGATGGGGGTTTTGGGGCCTGAGGTGGGTTGGAAACGGCCCTGCCCCAACTGACACCAAAAACCAAAAACCCCCGGCAGCCAAGGCTTACCGGGGGTTTTGGGCGTATCGAATATGGCGGTGAAGAAGGGATTCGAACCCTTGATACAATTTCTTGTATACACACTTTCCAGGCGTGCTCCTTCAGCCACTCGGACACTTCACCGTATCTCGGCAAACCGTTAGGTCTGTCGAGGCGCGCTAATGTATTCGAAAGCCTCGCAGATGGCAAAGCTTTTTTGCAGAAATTTCATGTGGTTAATACAGATTGGCGTGCTGAAGGGATTTGCCCACTCTCGCCGCCGTATGCACGGGCGTGACCGGACAGTCAGTCACAGCGCTTTACGCCAAGCCATTGCGTGGGTAACGTCTGCTGCACTTCATAACAAGGAATCGCGTCATGAGCGAGCTGATCGACTACCGTCTCGAAGACGGCATTGCCACCTTGAGCCTGCATAACGGCAAGGTCAACGCGCTTTCGCCTGAGGTCATTACCGCCTTCAACCAGGCACTCGACCAGGCCGAGCAGGACAAGGCAGTGGTGATCGTCACCGGCCAGCCAGGCATCCTCTCGGGGGGTTACGACCTCAAAGTGATGACCAGCGGTCCACAGCAGGCCCTCGATCTGGTTACCTCGGGCTCGACCCTGGCGCGGCGTCTGCTGGCCCATCCCTACCCGGTGATCATCGCCTGCTCCGGCCATGCCGTGGCCAAGGGCGCGTTCCTGTTACTGTCCGGCGATTACCGCATCGGTGTCGAGGGGCCGTTCCAGATCGGCCTCAACGAGGTCATGATCGGCATGACCATGCACCACGCCGGCATCGAACTGGCCCGCGATCGTCTGCGCCGCTCGGCCTTTCAGCGCGCCGTCATTAACGCCGAGATGTTCGATCCAGCGGCCGCGTTGAATGCCGGATTCTTCGACAAAGTGGTCAAGCCCGAAGCGTTGATGGAAGAAGCCCTGAAGGCCGCGCACCAGTTGAAGAAAATCAACATGACCGCGCACCGCAACACCAAGCTCAAGGTCCGCAAAAAACTACTGGACGGCCTGCAGGAGGCTATTCGGCTGGACCAGCAACTGGGCTTCTAGCGCGCATGCGCGTTGCCATGGCAGCCATCTCGTCATACAGCGCCTCGGGCTGGCGCTGCTTGAGCTGCCAGGCGGCGCGACCTTGCTCGTGAGGCAGGATCATGAACGCTTCGCGGGCCACCTCGGCGTAAATGTAATCCGCGACGTCGGCCGCTGAAATCGGCGAACTCTCCAGCAACTTGGCTACCTGCGCTTTCATTGCCGGCGTCGGACCGCGGAAAGAATCCAGCAGCGCGGTCTGAAAGAACGACGGGCAGACCACGTGTACTGCCACCTGGGCAACGCGCAACTCCACCAGCAAACTCTCCGACAACGCCACTACCCCGGCCTTGGCCACGTTGTAGTTGCTCATGCCCGGCCCCTGCATCAAAGCAGCCATGGAGGCGATGTTGATGATCCGCCCGTGGCTACGCTCCAACAGCGGCAGAAACGCCTTGCAACCCTTGACCACGCCCATGAGGTTGATCGACAACTGCCAATCCCAGTCCTCGAGCGACAACTCGGCGAAGAAACCACCCGACGCTACGCCAGCATTATTGACCAGCACATCGATGCCGCCAAGTTGCTGCTCGCAGCGCTGCGCCAGCGCCACCAGTTGGCTGTAGTCCCGCACATCGCAATACTGAGTGAAACCGTCACCGCCGATGGCTCGGACCTGCGCCAAGGTTTCCTGCAACCCCGCTTCATTCAAGTCGCACAGCGCCAGCTGCCAACCCTCGCGGCCCCAGCGCAGGGCTATCTCGCGCCCTAGCCCGGAACCCGCCCCCGTGATCATCATGCGCATGGACACTGCCCTCCTCGCTTTCCACTGATGAGTCGAGACTAGCCGCCCACGCCCAGCAGTGAAGCCACTATCAACGGCCTGAATATCCCTTGCGTCGGGCAACGAGGCGCCTCAGCACTTCGCGGGCGGAGCCTGCTACCACGGGGTGCGGGAAGTGGCGGCCGCCTGCAAAAATTTCGTGCAGTAATAAAATGACTTTTTTCCCCAGGCCGGAGTCGGAGTTGATAAGCGGTCATGAATGTCCAGACCGACGAACATAACTACAGTCCAAATAAGGAAGTCGCCATGGGCACCATACTTATCATCATCCTGATCCTGCTGCTGGTGGGCGGCCTGCCCGTGTTCCCGCACTCCAGAAGTTGGGGCTACGGACCGTCGGGTATCATTGGTACCGTCTTGATCATCCTGCTGATCCTGGTATTGCTCGGCAAGATATAGGGTTCAGACACAATGAAAAAGGCAGCCAACTGGCTGCCTTTTTCATACCTGCGATTTGCTTAGTGAGAAACTGCCCCACTCGCCCCCAGACCAGTCTGCGAACGAACGAACTGCGGGTAGAACTTCGCCCGTTCTTCGGCGCCAGCGGTGGACTTGTCGGTGACCGAGAAGAACCAGATGCCGACAAAGGCAATGATCATCGAGAATAGCGCCGGGTACTCGTAAGGGAAAATCGCCTTGGCGTGGCCCAGGATCGACACCCAAATGGTAGGCCCGAGGATCATCAGGCCCACGGCACTGATCAGGCCCATCCAGCCCCCGATCATGGCACCTCGCGTGGTGAGTTTTTTCCAGTACATCGAGAGCAGCAGCACCGGGAAGTTGCAACTGGCGGCGATAGAGAACGCCAGACCGACCATGAACGCGATGTTCTGGCTCTCGAACAAGATGCCAAGGCCGATCGCCAGCACCGCGAGTGCGATGGTGGTGATCTTCGAAACGCGGATTTCATCCTTGTCGTTGGCCTTGCCCTTCTTGATCACGCTGGCGTACAGGTCATGGGACACCGCCGAAGCGCCCGCCAGGGTGAGCCCTGCGACCACTGCAAGGATAGTGGCGAACGCAACAGCCGAGATAAAGCCCAGGAACAGACTGCCGCCCACGGCATCAGCCAGGTGGATCGCCGCCATGTTGTTGCCGCCCAGCAACGCGCCCGCAGCATCCTTGAACGCCGGATTGGTGCTGACCAGCAAGATCGCGCCGAAACCGATGATGAAAGTCAGGATGTAGAAATAGCCGATAAAGCCGGTGGCGTAGAGCACGCTTTTGCGGGCTTCCTTGGCGTCGCTGACGGTGAAGAAGCGCATCAGGATATGCGGCAGGCCAGCGGTACCGAACATCAGCGCCAGGCCCAGCGAAAACGCCGAGATCGGATCCTTGACCAGGCCGCCAGGGCTCATGATCGCCTCACCCTTGGGGTGAACCTTGATGGCCTCGGAGAACAGCGCGTTGAAGTCGAAGTTGACGTGTTTCATCACCATCAGCGCCATGAACGACGCGCCGGACAGCAACATCACCGCCTTGATGATCTGCACCCAGGTGGTGGCCAGCATGCCGCCGAACAACACGTACAGGCACATGAGGATACCCACCATGATCACCGCCACATGGTAGTCGAGACCAAACAGCAGCTGGATCAGCTTGCCGGCACCGACCATCTGCGCGATGAGGTAGAACGCCACCACCACCAGCGAGCCACAGGCCGACAGCGTGCGGATTTCCTTCTGTTTGAGACGATACGAAGCCACGTCGGCAAAAGTGTACTTGCCCAGGTTGCGCAGGCGCTCGGCGATCAGAAACAGAATGATCGGCCAGCCCACCAGGAAACCGATCGAGTAGATCAGGCCGTCATAACCGGAGGTATACACCAGTGCGGAAATCCCCAGAAACGACGCCGCCGACATGTAGTCACCGGCGATCGCCAGACCGTTCTGGAAACCGGTGATCTTGCCGCCCGCCGCATAGTAGTCGGCGGCCGACTTGTTGCGTTTGGACGCCCAGTAAGTGATGCACAGGGTGAAACCGACGAACACCACGAACATGATGATCGCGGGGATGTTGAGCGGTTGTTTCTGCACCGCGCCGGTAATGGCATCGGCGGCGGAGGCGACCGGGGCAATGGCGCCCAGAGCCAATGTGGCCAGCAATGTACGGGTCGATGCAGGGATCATTGTTGCGCCTCCTTGAGGATCTCGTTGTTGAGGTCATCGAATTCACCGTTGGCGCGCCGGACATAAATGGCGGTCAGGATGAAAGCGCTGATGATCAAACCGACACCGATGGGGATACCCCAGGTGATCGACGAGCCTGCACTGATCCTGGTCCCCATGACTTGTGGGCCATAGGCGATCAGGAGGATGAAAGCGGCGTAGAGGCCAAGCATGATCGCTGAAAGAATCCAGGCGAAGCGCTCGCGTTTGGAGACCAGCTCCTTGAAGCGCGGGCTGTCTTGTATCTTGCTGTAAATGCTGTCGTTCATTATTTTTGTCCTAGCAGCACAGATTGGTTGGAACGTTGCCACTGTATGCTGGCCATAGGCGCATTCCAGACGACTTTAGTCGTATAGCGAGTATGGACGCTGAAATGAAAAAGGCCACCGCTGAGGGTGGCCTTTCTGGGGCTTGGGACTGACTTTATTTAGCGGTCCACTGCGCTACGCGATCAGGGTGGGCAGCGACCCAGGCCTTGGCGGCCACATCGGCCTTCTCGCCGTTCTGGACAGCGAGCATCACGGTGCCGATCTCGTCAGCCGATGCCCACTGGAATTTCTTCAGGAAGGCGACCACTTCCGGGGCTTTCTTTTCCAGATCCAGGCTGCCGACGCTGTCGACTGTCTCTGCGGCACCGTAGACGCCTTTCGGATCGTCCAGGAAGCGCAGTTTCCACTTGGCGAACATCCAGTGCGGCACCCAACCGGTGACGGCAATGGATTCGTGCTTGTCTTCGGCACGCGCCAGTTCAGCGGTCATGGCCGCGCCGGAGCTGGCCACCAGTTTGTAGCCGGTCAGACCGTAGTCCTTGATTGCCTGGTCGGTCTTGATCATCACGCCTGAACCGGCATCGATACCGACGATCTTCTTCTTGAAGCTGTCATCGGTGGCGAGGTCGACTACCGATTTGGCCTTGACGTACTCGGGCACGATCAGGCCGATCTTGGCGTCTTTGAAGTTGGAACCGTAGTCGACGACCTTGTCCTTGTTCTTGGCCCAGTACTCCCCGTGGGTGACCGGCAGCCACGCCGAGAGCATCAAGTCGAGCTTGCCGGTGGCCACGCCCTGCCACATGATCCCGGCAGCGACCGGCATCAGCTTGGTGTCGTAGCCCAGTTTTTCCTTGATGATTTCGGAGGCCACGAAGGTGGTCGCCACACTGTCGGACCAGCCATCGACGTAGCCGATGCTCAACGTAGGCTTGGTATCAGCGCTGGCGAGGCTGGTGCCCATGGCCAGAACCAGAGCGGCACTCGCTCCCAAAAGACGTCGCATTTTCATGTTGCTTCCCCGAAAAGGCTGGGCTCGACAGTATCGAGCACTGAGAATGTTGTGTGTTGGTGCAAGGCGCCTCCATTACGCCCATCGCCGGCCCTCGGCACATCAGCGCCATCTTGATGAGCCCGCCCGACGCACTGATCATCGGCTTAGGGGCACAACCATCCTGCTCTGCCAGCGACCTTGACGGGGTGGAAAACGACATCACCGAGCCATTAGGAGAGAAGAAACAAAAAATCGCCCGAACCTTGCATGGCAACGCTCAAGGCAGCCGCAAATACGGGTAACATGCGCCCAGTGTTTCTGCCTGGCGCCATCATGTCCCCCACTGTTCGCTCTGCCCTGCTGCCCTATCTGCTTGCCTGCCTTATCGCCCTTGCGGCCCTGTGTGCCTTTTGGTATGCCTTGGGCAGACCGGTCACCCTGGCCGATGCCGCCAGCCCCTCGCACAAGCTGCAATGCGCTTCCTATACGCCGTTCGACAAGGACCAATCGCCCTTCGACCAGCCGCTCAAGGTACGCCCGGCCCGCCTGGATGCCGACCTGGCCTTGCTGGCCACACGCTTCCAGTGCATTCGTACCTACTCCATGACTGGCCTTGAAGCTATCCCTGATCTAGCGCGCAAGCACGGGCTCAAGGTGATGATGGGCGCCTGGGTCAACCGCAATCCGGTCGATACCCAGTTGGAGATCAAGGCGCTGATCGCTTCGGCCAACGCCAACCCTGACGTCGTGACCTCGGTGATCGTCGGCAACGAGGCGCTGCTGCGCAAAGAAGTCACCGGCGCGCAGCTGGTGGCGTTGATTCGGCAGGTCAAGGCGGCGGTCAAGCAGCCGGTGACCTACGCCGATGTCTGGGAGTTCTGGGATCAATACCCTGAGGTCGGCGAGGCCGTGGACTTCCTGACGATCCACTTGCTGCCGTACTGGGAAGACAAGCCCAGCGGTATCGATGACGCTCTGGCCCATGTCGCCGACGTGCATGACGACTTCGCCAAGCGCTTCGCACCGCGCGAGGTCGTCATCGGCGAGACCGGCTGGCCCAGTGAAGGCCGTCAGCGCCAGACCGCGCTGCCGAGCCGGGTCAACGAGGCCCGGTTCATCCGCAGTTTCGTCGCCATGGCCGAGCAACGCGGCTGGCATTACAACCTGATCGAGGCGTTCGACCAGCCCTGGAAGCGCGCCAGCGAAGGTGCGGTGGGCGGCTATTGGGGGCTGTTCGATGCCGATCGGCAGAACAAGGGCGTGCTCGAAGGCCCGGTGAGCAATCTGCCGTTCTGGCCCCAATGGCTCGGCGCCGGGGCGTTGTTGGGTTTGCTGGTGCTGGTCATCGCGGGGCGCCCACGCGCCAACGACACCCAAGGCGGCTACTCGGTGCTGAAACCGGCGCTGCTGACACTGCTGGTGTTCGTAGGTGTCGCCAGCCTGGGTGTCTGGGGCGAATTGATGCGGGTGACGGCGCGGTTTGCCGGGGAATGGGTATGGGCCGCAGTGATGGCGACGCTGAACCTGATCGTGCTGGTGCATGGCGCACTGGCCTTGGCCCGGCCTACCGGCGTTCGCGCCCGCCTGCTGGGCTGGCTGCAAGCCCGTGCTGGCGCCTGGGCCATGGCCGCCGGTTTCGCCGGTGCGGTGATGATGCTGACCATGGTATTCGAACCCCGCTATCGCAGCTTCCCCACGGCGGCGCTGGTGATACCGGCGTTGGTCTATCTATGGCGACCGGTGGCGGTGCGACGCAACGAAACGCTGCTGCTGGCGCTGATCATCGCTGCCGGGATCATTCCGCAGCTGGCCCGTGAAGGCCTGCAGAACCCGCAGGCGTGGAGCTTTGCCTTGGTCAGCGCGCTGCTCGCGCTGGGCTTGTGGCGCTGCGTGAAGGTCAGTCGCTAGAACGCGCTGAATCAGTCAGGGCCCCTTCGCGGGCAAGCCTTGCTCCTACAGATGTACGCCTATGGGAGCAAGGCTTGCCCGCGAAGGGGCCATCATCGATGGCGAAAAAATCAGCGCCGAACCAAACGTAATCCCGCAATGATTACCGCGAATACCGACAGGCTGGCGCTATACAGCACCAGCCCTGGCGCGCCGACCGCCAGGCCGATACCCGCCAGCCACTTGCCCACCCGTCCTGGCAGCACGAAGCCGAGCACGGCGAACCCCAGGGCAGACCAGCCGATGGCACCCAGATAGATGATCAGGCCAAGGTGCGAGCGCGCCTGGCACTGCCAACGATCGGGATCGTCGACACAGGCCGCCAGCCACTGGGTGCTTTCCATCAGTCCATAGCGCACGCCATAGCTGAGAAGGACCCACAGCAACAGCAGGGCCAAGCCAATCCACAGGGGCATCCGACGGGACATGCACTACTCCAGGCTGAGAAAATCGTCGCACAGCATAATCACCTTCAGCGGCCTTGCAAGCAAAAGCCGCTGGAGCTCTGTCAGCCGCCTACGTATTGGGTGTATCGTGCGCGCTGGGGTCGTACCCGCGACCTCCCTTTTCTTGCACTAAATATTGCAACGCTTGGCAACTTGCCATTACCCAGATGGTCTGAGCCTGCGTACATCAAAATCAGCATCTGCCGTTCCAGGGAATTAATTCATGCTCCGATCATTGCGCTTCGCTGCCTTACTGGGCGGTCTCATATTGAGTGCGTCTGCGTTGGCGAAGGATGTCGATCCTGCCACCTATGGCTATCCACTGCACAATCCCTTCGAGGCAACGATCGCCTCGACGCCGCCAGACCTGCGCCCCAAGCTGCCGGCCGACAGCGACATCGATCAGGACGATTACACCCTCAACCTGCGCCCTGAACGCGAGCAGATCCTGCCCGACAACTTCTGGGCCGTGAAAAAGCTGCGCTATCGCCTGGCCAAGCAGGACCATCCAGCACCGCTGATCTTCCTGATCGCCGGTACGGGTGCCCCCTACACCAGCAGCCTCAACGAGTTTCTCAAGAAGCTGTTCTACCAGGCCGGCTACAACGTGGTGCAGCTGTCGTCGCCCACCAGCTATGACTTCATGAGCGCGGCTTCGCGGTTCGCCACCCCCGGCGTCAGCAGCGAAGACGCCGAAGACCTGTACCGCGTCATGCAGGCCGTGCGCGCCCAGCATCCCAAGCTGGCCGTTACCGACTACTACCTGACCGGCTACAGCCTGGGCGCCTTGGATGCGGCTTTCGTGAGCAAGCTCGACGAGACCCGCCGCAGCTTCAACTTCAAGAAAGTCCTGCTGCTCAACCCGCCGGTCAACCTGTACACGTCGATTTCCAACCTCGACAAGCTGGTGCAAACGCAGGTCAAGGGCATCAACAACAGCACCACATTCTATGAATTGATGCTGGCCAAACTGACCCGTTACTTCCAGGACAAAGGCTACATCGACCTCAACGATGCGCTGATCTACGACTTCCAGAACTCCAAGGAGCACCTCTCCAACGAGCAACTGGCGATGCTGATCGGTACCTCGTTTCGCTTCTCGGCGGCCGATATCGCTTTTACCTCCGACCTGATCAACCGTCGCGGCCTGATTACTCCGCCCAAGACCAAGATCACCGAAGGCACCAGCCTGACCCCGTACATGCGTAAAGCCTTGCAGTGCGACTTCAACTGCTACCTGACCGACCAGGTCATCCCCATGTGGCGCGCCCGCACCGATGGCGGCAGCGTGTTGCAACTGGTCAACCAGGTGAGCCTCTATGCACTCAAGGATTATCTGCACGACAACAACAAACTCGCCGTTTTCCACAATGCCGACGACGTGATCCTCGGCCCTGGCGACCTCGGCTTCCTGCGCACTACCTTTGGCGATCGCCTGACGGTTTTCCCGTACGGCGGCCATTGCGGCAACATCAACTACCGCGTCAACAGCGACGCTATTCTGGAGTTCTTCCGTGGCTAGAAAATTCCTCTTCGCTGCGACGCTGCTTTGCGCAGGCCTGGCACACGCTGACGACGCACCGCGCACGACCGATGCCGACGGCTTCACTGAACCGAACAAGGCGCTCAAGTTCAACCCCGGCCTGGACCAACGCGAGTTCGAGCGTTCGACCATGACCGCGCTGAACGTGTACGACCCGCTTGAATCGATGAACCGTCGCCTGTACCACTTCAACTACAAGCTCGACGAGTGGGTACTGTTGCCAGCGGTCAACGGCTATACCTACATCACCCCGCGATTCCTGCGGACCGGCGTGAGCAACTTCTTCAACAACGTCGGCGATGTCGGCAACTTGCTCAACAGCCTTCTGCAGTTCAAGGGTGGCCGCTCGCTCGACACCACCGGCCGTGTGCTGCTGAACACCACCGTGGGCATCTTCGGCCTGTGGGACCCTGCGACCGCCGTAGGCCTCAAGCGCCAGCCGGAAGACTTCGGGCAGACGCTGGGCTACTACGGCGTACCTGCCGGTCCCTACCTGGTGCTGCCAGCATTCGGTCCCTCGAACGTGCGTGATACCACCGGCTTGATCTTCGACTTCGCGGCTGAATCGCAGATCAACTTCCTCAATGTCTCGCAGGTCAGCAGTGACCACCCGGAACTCTATGTGCTGCGCACGGTTGACCGTCGCTACCAGACCAACTTCCGCTATGGCTCGCTGAATACGCCATTTGAGTACGAGAAAGTGCGCTACATCTACACCGAGTCGCGCAAGTTGCAGATCGCCGACTGATCCACCTGCTACAACTGAAAAGGCCGGACCTGTTTAAACAGGCCCGGCCTTTTTTTGCGTCTGATGGCCGCTTCACGAGCACGCTTTGCCCACAATGTCAGCCGATCTTGAGTTGTACACCTGTGGGAGCAAGGCTTGCCGGCGAAGGCCTTTTCAGCGCTTGCGTTTGTCGTACAGCTTCTCGGCCCCAGGCGGGCGCGACTTGAAGCGTCGATGGGCCCACAGATACTGCTGCGGGCACTCGCGTATCGCCTCTTCCACCCACTGATTGATCCTCACACAATCCGCCAGCTCGCTTTCCCCCGGGATACCCTCCATCGGCGGATGGATGACCAGCCGGTAGCCGCTGCCATCACGCAGACGCTGTTGCGTGAAGGGAATCACCCGAGCCTTGCCCAGCCGCGCAAAGTGGCTGGTAGCCGTGACCGTGGCAGCCTCGATGCCAAACAGCGGTGCAAATACGCTCTGCTTGGCGCCGTAGTCCTGATCCGGTGCGTACCAGATCGCCCTGCCCTTGCGTAGCAATTTGATCATTCCCCGCACATCTTCGCGCTCCACCGCCAGGGCGTCGAGGTTGTGGCGCTCGCGCCCACGGCGCTGGACGTAGTCGAACAGCGGATTCTTGTGCTCACGGTACATGCCATCGATGGTGTGGCGCTGGCCCAGCAGCGCCGCGCCGATTTCCAGGGTGGTGAAGTGGCAGGCCATGAGAATCGCCCCCTGACCGTCCGCCTGAGCATCGCGCAGATGCTCAAGCCCTTCGATGTGTGCAAGGCGCGCCAGACGGGCTTTTGGGCACCACCAGGCCATGGCCATTTCAAAAAAAGCAATACCGGTTGATTGCAGATTTTCTTTGAGCAGTCGCTGCCTTTCGACCAACGGTAACTCCGGGAAGCACAGTTCCAGATTACGCGCCGCCACATTGCGCCGCTCGGCCGACACCAGCAGCATGATCCGCCCCAGGCAACGGCCCAGGCGCAGCAGCGTGCGGTACGGCAGCTGCACCACCAGCCACAACAGGCCAAGCCCCAGCCATAGCAGCCAAAAACGTGGATGAAGAAAATAACGCTGAAAACGCGGGCGATCCATTAACAATTCCGGAGCTGGGAACGGGCCGCGCATTCTACATCGGTTCATCGCGGGTTGCGGCATGAAGGCGTTCTCGCTATAAGTCTCGGCACTTTTTTCGTAACAAGGCGCGACTTGCCGACCATGAGCCAAACAGAATTCCAAGACTCGACACCCGTGTTCCAGTTGAAAGGCAGCATGCTGGCCATCACGGTGCTCGAGTTGGCGCAGAACAATCTCGAAGCCCTGGATCGCCAATTGGCGGCCAAAGTGGCCCAGGCACCCAATTTTTTCAGTAACACGCCGTTGGTGCTGGCACTCGACAAACTGCCGCCCGGCGAAGGGGCGATCGACCTCCCCGGGTTGATGCGTGTGTGCCGCCAACATGGCCTGCGCACTCTGGCCATCCGCGCCAGCCGCATCGAGGATATCGCCGCCGCCATCGCCATCGACCTGCCCGTGCTGCCGCCGTCCGGTGCCCGCGAGCGGCCGCTGGAAGAGCCACAGGTGCCGAAAAAACCGCCAGAGCCGGTGATCATGCCGACCAAGGTCATCACCACGCCGGTCCGGGGCGGTCAGCAGATCTATGCCCAGGGCGGCGACCTGGTGGTCGTGTCCTCGGTGAGCTCCGGCGCGGAACTTCTCGCCGATGGCAATATCCATGTCTACGGCCCGATGCGCGGCCGCGCGCTGGCGGGGATCAAGGGCGATACCAAGGCACGGATTTTCTGCCAGCATCTTGGCGCCGAATTGCTGTCGATCGCCGGGCAATACAAGGTCTCCGAGGACCTGCGGCGCGATCCGCTGTGGGGTTCGCCGGTTCAAGTCAGCTTGACCGGAGATGTGTTGAACATCACCCGTCTTTAACGGATACTGCGGCCTTTTTACGCATAATCAAAAGCGCAGTGGCATCAGCCCGGTTTGATCGGATATGCCGTCCGGAGCCGCTGCCCAAGTGCTTTTTCAAGTCATGTTTCGGGACTAGCAATCCTTTTTCTCTAGGGGTGATACACCTTGTCCAAAATTCTCGTCGTTACATCCGGCAAAGGTGGTGTGGGTAAGACCACCTCCAGCGCCGCCATTGGTACTGGCCTGGCCCTGCGCGGCCACAAGACCGTCATCGTCGACTTCGACGTCGGCCTGCGTAACCTCGACCTGATCATGGGCTGCGAACGCCGTGTGGTGTATGACTTCGTCAACGTGGTCAACGATGAAGCCACCCTCAGCCAAGCCCTGATCAAGGACAAACGCCTTGAAAATCTTTACGTGCTGGCAGCCAGCCAGACGCGTGACAAAGACGCGCTGACCCTCGAGGGCGTCGAAAAGGTTCTGAACCAGCTCAAGGCCGATTTCGAATTCGTCATCTGCGACTCGCCAGCCGGTATCGAGAAAGGCGCGAGCCTGGCCATGTACTTCGCCGACGAAGCCATCGTCGTGACCAACCCCGAAGTGTCCTCGGTACGTGACTCGGACCGCATGCTGGGCCTGTTGGCCAGCAAATCTCGCCGCGCCGAAAAAGGCGAGGATCCCATCAAGGAACACCTGCTGCTGACTCGCTACAATCCGGATCGCGTCAGCAAAGGCGAAATGCTCGGTGTCGAAGACGTCAAGGATATTCTGGCCATTCGCCTGCTCGGCGTGATCCCTGAATCGCAAGCGGTACTCAAGGCGTCCAACTCGGGTGTGCCGGTGATTCTCGATGATCAGAGCGACGCAGGCCAGGCTTACAGCGACGCCGTGGATCGCCTGCTGGGCAAGGAAGTCGAGCATCGATTCCTCGATGTGAAAAAGAAGGGCTGGATCGAGCGCTTGTTCGGAGGTCGTGAATGAATATTTTTGACTTCTTTCGGGACCGCAAAAAAGGTAACACCGCGTCGGTAGCGAAAGAGCGTCTGCAGATCATCGTGGCGCACGAGCGTGGCCAACGGACAACGCCGGATTATCTGCCAGCCTTGCAAAAGGAACTGGTGGAAGTCATCCGCAAATACGTGAACATCGAGAACGATCAAGTGCAGGTCGCCCTGGAAAGCCAAGGCAGCTGTTCGATCCTGGAACTCAACATCACCCTGCCCGATCGCTAAGCGACCCGGACCAGGCACCACGGCGGCTCCGAGCCTCGATCCCGATCGAGCACTCGCGAGTCGCCGTTGCTGTTTCAGCGCTCCGTAGAGATATCAAAAGCATGCCGCTGTCGAACATCCGCATCATCCACGAGGACCCGGCCTTTCTGGTAATCAACAAGCCGACCCTGCTGCTGTCGGTGCCGGGTCGCGCCGACGACAACAAGGACTGCCTGATCACCCGCCTGCAGGAAAACGGCTACCCCGAAGCCCTGATCGTGCATCGGCTGGACTGGGAAACCTCGGGCATCATCCTGCTGGCGCGCAATCCGGACAGCCACCGCGAACTGTCGCGCCAGTTTCATGACCGTGAAACCGAAAAAGCCTACGCGGCGCTGTGCTGGGGCCAACCGGCGCTGGACAGCGGCAGCATTGACCTGCCACTGCGGTACGACCCTCCAACCAAGCCACGCCACGTGGTCGATCATGAATTGGGCAAGCATGCGCTGACATTCTGGCGTGTGGTCGAACGCCTCGGCTCTCACTGCCGGGTCGAGCTGACGCCGATTACCGGTCGCTCGCATCAACTGCGCGTGCACATGCTGTCGATCGGTCATCCGCTGCTGGGCGATGGGCTTTATGCCGAAGGCGAGGCGCTGACCGCCTACCCTCGCTTGTGTCTGCACGCGGCCATGCTGGGCTTCACCCACCCGGTGACTGGCGAGCGCTTGCGCTTCGAGTGCCCGGCGCCGTTCTAGTGGTTCTGCGTCGGTCTGCAGGGCCTCTTCGCGGGCAAGCCTTGCTCCCACAGCGCCTGTGGGAGCTGAGCTTGCTCGCGAAGAGGCCGGTACAGACGCAGCAAGCGCCGCCCCAATACGTTAAACTCGCGCCATTGCTGTCTGGAGCGAACCATGCACGACATTTTGAACCAAGGCCTGATCGAATTCCTCAAGGCCTCCCCCACGCCTTTCCATGCCACCGCCAGCCTGGTACAGCGCCTCGAAGCCGCCGGCTATCAACACCTCGACGAGCGTGACAGCTGGCAGACCGTGCCCGGCGGGCGCTATTACATGACCCGTAACGATTCCTCGATCATCGCCATCCGCCTGGGCCGCAACTCGCCACTGATCAGCGGCATCCGCCTGGTCGGCGCGCATACGGACAGCCCCTGCCTGCGCGTCAAGCCGCAGCCCGAACTGCAACGCCAGGGTTTTTTCCAGCTGGGCGTCGAAGTCTACGGCGGCGCGTTGCTGACGCCCTGGTTCGACCGCGACCTGTCGCTGGCCGGACGGGTGACTTTCCGCCGCGACGGCAAGGTCGAAAGCCAACTGATCGACTTCAAGACACCGATCGCGATCATTCCCAACCTGGCCATCCACCTCAACCGTGAAGCCAACGAAGGCTGGGCAATCAACAAGCAGACCGAACTGCCGCCGATCCTCGCCCAGGTGGCCGGTGACGAGCGTGTCGATTTTCGCGCCATCCTCACCGAGCAACTGGCGCGCGAGCACGGCCTCAACGCCGATGTGGTGCTGGACTACGAACTGAGCTTCTACGACACGCAATCCGCCGCAGTCGTTGGCCTGCACGGCGAGTTCATCGCCGGCGCCCGCCTGGATAACCTGCTGTCGTGCTACGCCGGGCTGCAAGCGCTGCTCAATGCCGAGAGCGATGAGACCTGCGTGCTGGTGTGCACCGACCACGAAGAGGTCGGCTCTTCCTCGGCCTGTGGCGCCGATGGCCCGATGCTCGAACAAACCCTGGGGCGCCTGCTGCCCGACAGTGACGATTATGTCCGCACCCTTCAGCGCTCGTTGCTGGTGTCGGCCGATAACGCCCACGGCATACACCCCAATTACGCCGACAAGCACGATGGCAACCACGGCCCGAAACTCAATGCCGGCCCGGTGATCAAGGTCAACAGCAACCAGCGCTATGCCACCAATAGCGAGACGGCGGGGTTCTTCCGCCACCTGTGCATGGCCGAAGAAGTGCCGGTGCAGAGCTTTGTGGTGCGCAGCGACATGGGCTGTGGTTCGACCATCGGCCCGATCACCGCCAGCCATCTGGGCGTACGCACCGTGGACATCGGCTTGCCGACGTTTGCCATGCACTCGATCCGCGAACTGGCCGGCAGTCAGGACCTGGCGCATCTGGTCAAGGTGCTTGGCGCGTTTTACGCCAGCCGCGAGTTGCCATAAGGCTCACGGGCGCCTCTTCGCGGGCAAGCCTCGCTCCCACAGATGTACACCTGTAGGCGCAAGGCTTGCCGCGAGGAGGCCGCGACAGACAGCACAATCATCCCCGCTGCCCACCCCTCACACAGGTTGACCACCTTCATGGCTGCATGCCGGCGCCTGCTGACCCTCTCCCTCCTCCTGCTGGCCTGCCTGCTCTGCCTGCCATCTGCCCAGGCCGCTGGCTTGCCGAGCTTGCTGGGGAGCACGCAAAAAACCCAACCTCAAGCCAACGAGCCGCTGGCCCAGTCCCTGGACGAAGTCATCAAGGGTCTGGAAAACGATCAGCAACGCACGCAATTGCTCACCGACCTGAAAAGGCTGCGGGACAGCACCCTGAAGGCGCAACCGGCGGCCGAACAAGGCGTGCTGGGCCTGATCGGCACGACGCTGCATCAAATAGAAGAGCAGTTCTCCGGCGACGAAAGCCCGTTCTCGCGATGGGGTGGCGAAATTACCCTCGCAGGGGAAGAGCTGCGCGCCCTGGCCCTGCCACTGACTGAATGGCCACCCATCATCGCCGGTTTCGTGGTGGTGATCGCGATCTGGAGCCTGCTGGCCTACAGCCTGATCTGGCTCAGCCAGCGCATCCGCGATCGCTTCGGGCTGAGCGCCGAACTGCCGCGCCATCCGCGCACGGTCGACTTGTTGCGCTTCGCCTTGCGCAAGCTGGGGCCATGGCTGGTGGCGCTGCTGATCACCATTTTCGTCGGCTACGCCCTGCCCACCTCGCTCGGCAAGAGCCTGGCCATGGTGCTGGCCTATGCACTGGTGGTCGGCACCTGTTTCTCGGCGATCTGCGTCATTGCCTTCTCGCTGCTCGACGGCCCCCATCGGCACCGCGCGCTGGATATCCTGCGCCACCGCGCCTTTCGCCCACTGTGGCTGATCGGCAGCTTCGCCGCCTTTGGCGAAGCCTTCAGCGATCCACGCATGATCGCCGCCCTGGGCCTGCATCTGGCGCACAGCGCGGCAACGCTGGCCAACGTCATGGCGGCGCTGTCCAGCGGCCTGTTCATCCTGCGTTTTCGCCGGCCCATCGCCCACCTGATCTGTAACCAGAGTCTGGCCCGACGCGTGAGCCGGCGCGCACTGACCGACACCATCGAGGTACTCGGCACCTACTGGTACCTGCCGGCGTTGGTGCTGGTGGCGGTGTCGCTGTTCGCCACGTTCTTTTCCGCCGGCGACACCAGCACCGCGCTGCGCCAGGCGCTGATCTGCACCGTGCTGCTAGTGCTGTGCATGGTCATCAACGGCCTGGTACGCCGCCACTCGCTACGCCCGGCCAAAGGCCACAAGCGCCACGCGCTGTACTCTGAACGCTTGAAGAGCTTCGGCTACACCCTGGCGCATCTGGTGATCTGGCTGGTATTCATCGAGCTCGGACTGCGGGTCTGGGGATTGTCGATCATTCGCTTTTCCGAAGGCGACGGCCACGATATCAGCGTGCGTCTGTTCGGCCTCGCCGGTACCCTGATCCTCGCCTGGCTGGTGTGGATTCTGGCCGACACCGGCATCCACGTGGCCCTCACCCGCTCGCGCAAGGGCCTGGCCAACACCCGCGCGCAGACCATGATGCCGCTGATTCGCAATGTGCTGTTCGTGGCGATTTTCATCATTGCCGCCATCGTTGCTCTGGCCAATATGGGCATGAACGTCACGCCGCTACTGGCCGGTGCCGGCG
The DNA here is from genome assembly GCA_903970465.1 of Gammaproteobacteria bacterium. GTDB lineage: Bacteria > Pseudomonadota > Gammaproteobacteria > Pseudomonadales > Pseudomonadaceae > Aquipseudomonas. The sequence continues at coordinate 24,701 of CAJCIO010000079.1, read as the reverse complement.
TCATCGGCCTGGCGATCGGCTTCGGTGCGCAATCGCTGGTGGCGGACCTGATCACCGGGCTGTTCATCATCATCGAAGACTCGCTGGCCATCGATGATTACGTCGACGTCGGTGGTCACCTGGGGACCGTCGAGGGCCTGACCATTCGCACCGTGCGCCTGCGTGACATCGATGGCATCGTGCACACCATCCCGTTCAGCGAGATCAAGAGCATCAAGAACTACTCTCGCGAATTCGGCTATGCGATCTTTCGCGTGGCGGTGCCGCACAGCATGGGCATCGACGATGCGATCAAGATCATGCGCGACGTGGCGCAGAAGATGCGCAGCGACCCGTTGCAGCGCCGCAACATCTGGTCGCCGCTGGAGTTTCAGGGGGTCGAGAGTTTCGAATCTGGCACGGCGATTTTGCGCGCGCGCTTCAAGACTGCGCCAATCAAGCAATGGGAAGTATCACGAGCGTTCAACCTGGCGCTCAAGCGTCAACTGGATGCCGACGGCCTGGATCTGGCGACCCCGCGTTTGAGCGTGCAAGTGGTGACGGCAGCGAGTGGCGAGGCGGTCAAGGATAGCGATCAACCGGCGCAATAGTTGTAGCGATCCGACTGGCCTCTTCGCGGGCAAGCCTTGCTCCTACAGGTGTAGGACTCAGGTGAAGCCCACACTGTGGGAGCAGAGCTTGCTCGCGAAGAGGCCGGTGAATGCATCGCAGATTCAACGTGTTCACCCCACCTCGACCTGCACCCGAATCGCATCATGGCGCCAGTACTCGACGTCGCAATCGATCACCCTGCCGTCCCGGTCCTCATTGATGCGCAGTATGCGCAGGCCCGGGCTGCCCTCTGAGACCTTGAGAGCCGCAGCCGCGTCGCCATACAGCGCCGTGGGTGCCATCTCGAAACGGACGCGGCCGTATTCGATATCGTAGTGCAGGGCATAGAGTTCGGTCAGAGGCAGGCTCAGGTCCTGCTCGAGAATGTCCGGGAAATACTGAGCATGCAGATGATGCTCGACGTACAGCACCAGCCGTCCGTCGATGCGTCGCGCCCGGCTGATGCGCACCACGCTGGACAGCGGCGCCAGGCCCAGGCAGTCGCAGACCATGGCCGGGGCCGGCACGCGCTGAGCCGACAACAGTTGCGTAGAGGGCTCGCGCCCCTGAGCCCGAACCATCGCATGGAAGTGGCTGCGCTCGACCAGATCGTAATCGAGCCGCGGCGGAGAAATGAACCATCCGCGACGCTCCTCGCGATAGATCAGTCCGCGCGCCTCCAGTTGCACCAAAGCCTCACGCAGCGTGATGCGCGTAGTGTCAAAGACCTCACTGAGCTTGCGCTCGGCCGGCAGCTTGCAGCCTGAGGAGAGCAAGCCGTGCTCGATCTGCTCTTGCAAGGCCTGGCAGATGGCGGTGACCGCTCGAGGTGCACTCGCGCTCATTACTGCTCCTTTCTGGTCTAGTCCAGTGCATCGATATAGGCACCACTGTAAACGGCAACGTTTGCCAAGACTAGGCGCAATCCGTGAACGGCAGATGACAAGATTCCTCACACATGCACTGCACATTCCACGAAGACCTCGTAAATAAAGGCTTGAATCATGGTCTAAGCTACTCCGAGGAGCACGCGGTGCGAAGTGAAAAACCTCTGCGGACATAAAATTGTCATCGCCAGCGCCTACATTGGCTCGGGTATTGCTGACCTAGACCAAACGCTTCGTCTCAGTCGTATCAAAACGACGTCCTTCAAGGAGTTTCGGATGAAAAAGCTGTTCCTCGCCTCACTGCTGGGTTCGACCATCGCTTTATCCAACCTCGCCATGGCCGCCGATTCAGGCGTGGCGGCACTCGAAGCCGCCGCCAAGGCCGAAGGCGCCGTCAACAGCGTCGGCATGCCCGATAACTGGGCCAACTGGAAGGGCACCTGGGACGATCTGGCCAGCAAGTACGGCCTCAAGCACATCGACACCGACATGAGCTCGGCCCAGGAAGTGGCCAAGTTCGATGCCGAGAAGGACAACGCCAGTGCCGATATCGGCGACGTCGGTGCCGCTTTCGGCCCCATCGCTACCGCCAAGGGCGTGACCCAGCCGTACAAGCCAAGCACCTGGGCACAAGTCCCTGATTGGGCGAAGGACAAGGACGGCCACTGGGCACTGGCCTACACCGGCACCATCGCCTTCATCATCAACAAGCAGTTGGTCAAACCAGGCGACGAGCCGCACAGCTGGGCTGATTTGAGCAAAGGCAAATACAAGGTCGCCATCGGTGACGTCAGCACCGCAGCCCAGGCCGCCAACGGCGTCCTCTCGGCGGCGCTGGCCCGCGGCGGCGACGAAACCAACCTGGCCCCAGGCCTGCAATTGTTCACCGAGCTCGCCAAGCAAGGCCGTCTGTCGCTGGCCAACCCGACCATCCAGACGCTGGAAAAAGGCGAGGTCGAAGTCGGCGTGGTCTGGGACTTCAACGGCCTGAGCTACCGCGAAAAGATCGACCCCAAGCGCTTCGATGTATTGATCCCGTCTGACGGCTCGGTGATTTCCGGCTACACCACCATCATCAACAAATACGCCAAGCACCCCAACGCCGCCAAACTGGCCCGCGAGTACATCTTCAGCGATGCCGGCCAGATCAACCTGGCGCGCGGCAATGCCCGGCCGATTCGCGCCGAGCACATCACCCTCCCGGACGACGTGAAGGCCAAACTGCTGCCTAACGAGCAGTACAAGAACGTCAAGCCGATCAAGGACCCAGCGGCTTGGGAGAAGAGCTCCAAGGCGCTGCCGCAGCAGTGGAACGAGCAAGTGATCATCGAGATGCAGCAGTGACCCTGCCTTGCTGATGACGATGTGAGCCCGTGCAAACGGGCTCTATCCTTGGGGTGCGGGCATGAGGTCCGCACCTGTAGTGCCCTTGGCCCGCGCAGGATCAGCGCCGGCCGAGGGTGATTTCCGGGAACCGCCACATGCCGCACAAAGTCATTCTGGTTGTACTCGACGGCCTCAACTACAGCGTGGCCGAGCATGCGATGGGCCATCTGCAGGCCTATGTCGGCAGCAGCAAGGCGGCGCTGTACAAGCTGCAATGTGAATTGCCCGCGCTGTCGCGACCGCTGTACGAATGCATCCTGACCGGCGTGCCGCCCATCGACAGCGGGATCGTGCACAACAACGTGTCGCGCCTGTCCGTCGAGCAAAGTGTCTTCCACTATGCACGCGCAGCAGGCTTGAGCACTGCAGCAGCGGCGTACCACTGGGTCAGCGAGCTGTACAACCGCACGCCCTTCGTGGCCGCCCGCGATCGCCATACCGAAGCACCCGAGCTGCCCATCCAGCATGGCCACTTCTATTACGCCGACCACTACCCGGACTCGCACCTGTTTGCCGACGGTGAAAGCCTGCGCGTGCGCCACGACCCGGACCTGCTCCTGATCCACCCCATGAACATCGACGACGCCGGCCATCGGCACGGCCTCGACAGCGCGCAATACCGCAACAGCGCGCGGACCGCTGACATCCTGCTGGCCGACTACCTGCGCACCTGGCTCGACAGCGGCTACCAGGTATTGATTACCGCCGACCACGGCATGAACAACGATCGCTCGCATAACGGCCTGCTGCCCGAGGAGCGGGAAGTCCCGCTGTTCGTCCTCGGCAGCGCGTTCAGCCTGGATCCGGCCGCCCAGCCGCAGCAGACCGAACTGTGCGGTACCGTCTGCCAACTGCTGGGCGTGCCCCATGAAAAACCTTATTGCCGGGAGCTACTCAAGTGACAGCCCTACGAGGTAAATGGCTGGCGCTGCTGTGCCTGCTGCCTTTCGCCGTCTTCTTCATCATTTTCCAGATCGCGCCCCTGGTGTGGGTGGGCGTTCATAGCCTGCAGATCGACAGCGGCTGGAGCCTGGACAACTTCACCAAGGCCTTCTCGTCGCGCTTCTACCGCCAAGCCATGCAATTCAGCCTGGAGATCAGCCTGTATTCCAGCGTGTTCGGCCTGCTGATCGCGCTGATCGGCAGCTACTCCCTGGGCCGGGTCGATTCGCGGCTGCGCAATTTCGTCAATTCGTTCGCCAACATGACCAGCAACTTTGCCGGCGTGCCCTTGGCGTTCGCGTTCATCATCCTGCTGGGGTTCAACGGCGCCATCACGATGCTGCTCAAGCAAAGCGGGCTGATCAGCGATTTCAATCTGTATTCCAAGACCGGGCTGATCATCACCTACACCTACTTCCAGATTCCGCTGGGCGTGTTGCTGCTGTACCCGGCCTTCGATGCGTTGCGCGAAGACTGGCGCGAGTCCGCCGCGCTGCTGGGCGCCAGCGACTGGCAGTACTGGCGCCATATCGGCCTGCCGGTGCTGACCCCGGCGCTGCTCGGCACCTTTGTGATCCTGCTGGCCAACGCCTTGGGCGCCTATGCCACGGTGTATGCGCTGACCACCGGCAATTTCAACGTGCTGCCGATCCGTATCGCGGCCATGGTGGCCGGCGATATCTCCCTGGACCCGAACCTTGCCAGCGCCTTGGCGATCATCCTCGTCGGCATGATGACTCTGGTTACCGTGGTCCACCAATGGATACTGCGCAGGAGCTACCATGTCGCGCGCTGAAGCCTCGGCCAGCCTCTACCACCGGGTTGTGGTGTGGTTGCTGTTTTTGATCCTGGTGCTGCCATTGGCCGGGACCTTTTTGTATTCCATCGCCACCAGTTGGTCGGCAACCTTGCTGCCCAGCGGCCTGACGTTCGACTGGTACCGTCAGCTGTGGGCCGATCCGCGCTTCCTGTATGCCTTCGGCCATTCGCTGATCGTCTGCGTCGGCGCGCTGATCCTCGCCACGGTGCTGATCCTGCCGCTGCTGTTCGTGGTGCATTACCACTTTCCCAAGCTCGACAGCGTGATGAACGTGCTGATCCTGCTGCCGTTCGCGGTGCCTCCGGTAGTGTCCTCGGTGGGCCTGCTGCAACTCTATGGCTCCGGCCCACTGGCGATGACAGGTACACCGTGGATCCTGATCGGCTGCTACTTCACGGTGGCGCTGCCCTTCATGTACCGAGCGATCACCAACAACCTGCAGGCCATCAACCTGCGCGATTTGATGGATGCCGCCCATCTGCTCGGCGCCAGCACCTGGCAGGCAGCGCTGTTCGTGGTGCTGCCCAACTTGCGCAAGGGCCTGATGATCGCCCTGCTGCTGTCGTTCTCGTTTCTGTTCGGCGAGTTCGTGTTCGCCAACCTGCTGGTGGGTACTCAATACGAAACCCTGCAGGTGTACCTCAACAACATGCGCAACAGCAGCGGGCACTTCAACAGCGCGCTGGTGATCTCGTATTTCTTCTTCGTGCTGGTGCTCACCTGGGTGGCCACCCTTCTGAACAAGGACAAAGACCGATGAGCTTCGTCAAGGTCGAGAACCTGCAAAAGCAGTTCACCGATACCCCGGTGTTCAAGGACATCAATTTCACCATCGAGCAGGGCGAGTTCATCACCCTGCTCGGCCCTTCGGGCTGCGGCAAGTCCACCCTGCTGCGCTGCATCGCCGGCCTGACCACGGTGGACACCGGCAAGATCCTCCTGCAAGGCCGCGATCTGGTGCCCTTGAGTCCGCAGCAGCGCGATATCGGCATGGTCTTCCAGAGCTACGCGCTGTTCCCCAACATGACCGTGCAGCAGAACGTCGCCTTCGGTCTGCGCATGAAGAAGGTCAAGGGTGAAGAAAGCACCCGCCGCGTGGCTGAGGTGCTGAAACTGGTCGAGCTCGATACCTTCGCCAATCGCTATCCTCATCAATTGTCCGGCGGCCAGAACCAGCGCGTCGCCCTGGCCCGCTCACTGGTGACCCGACCCAGCCTATTGCTGCTCGACGAACCGCTGTCGGCGCTGGATGCACGGATCCGCAAACACCTGCGCGAACAGATCCGCGCCATCCAGCAAGAGCTTGGGCTGACGACCATCTTCGTCACCCACGATCAGGAAGAAGCCCTGGTGATGTCCGACCGGATCTTTTTGATGAACAAGGGCAACATCGTCCAGAGCGGCGATGCCCAGAGTCTCTATACCGCTCCGGCAGATGCCTTCGCAGCGGGGTTCATCGGCAACTACAACTTGCTCGATGCCGACACCGCCAGCCGTCTGCTGCAGCGACCGGTACATACCCGCCTGGCGATTCGCCCGGAAGCCATTGCCTTGAGCGTCGACGGTGCCCGGGAAGGCGAGATCCGCGGCCACAGCCTGCTGGGCAACGTCATTCGCTACCGCGTCGAGGCCCGTGGCGTGGAATTGCTGGTGGACGTGTTGAACCGCTCGGCCAGCGACCTGTATCCCAACGGCCAGCGCGTGAGCCTGACTATCGCCCCGGAGGCGCTGTGTGCGGTAGCCTGACCACCTTGGGGCCCTTTGACGCGCTCGGCGCGGGGTTCTTGACGCGCTGTTCGCGCGGCAACATGGACTCACCCGGCACCGCGGTGCCGACCCACTGATTTGAAACAAAGGAGCATTGCGGCAATGGCCTTAGCGATATTCGACCTGGACGAAACCTTGATCCATGGCGACTGCGCCACCTTGTGGAGCGCGCAAATGGGGCGCCTGGGCTGGGTCGACCCCGAGCCCTTCATGCAGCGCAACAATGAATTGATGGACGCCTACGCCCGCGGCGAACTGGCCATGGAAGAGTTCATGGCCTTCACCCTGGAGCCGATGGCCGGGCGTACACCTGAAGAAGTCGAGTACCTGGTCGAGCCGTGGGTCGAAGACGTGATCGAGCCGATCATTTTCAGCGAAGGCACGCGCACTATCGCCGAGCACCGGGCCAAGGGCGATCGTATCTTGATCATCTCGGCGTCGGGCACTCATCTGGTCAAACCGATCGCCGCACGCATCGGCGTCCAGGACGTGCTGGGCATCGAACTGCAAGTGACGCATGGTGTGTACAGCGGCCAGACCGAAGGCGTGCTGACCTACCGCGAAGGCAAAGTCACGCGCCTCAAGCAATGGCTGCACGATGAAGGCGAAACGCTAGAGGGCGCGAGCTTCTATTCCGATTCGCGCAACGATCTGCCGCTGCTGCTGCAAGTCGCCTATCCCCATGTGATCAACCCCGATCCCACTCTGCTGGCCCATGCCGAACAGGCCGGCTGGCCGATACATCGCTGGAGTTGATCACACTCCTTGGGGAGCGCGTTCTGCTCGCGAAGGCTCAAGGGCATCGACGCCGAACGCGCAGGCCCGCTACCACAGGAAGCCGCTCACGTTGCCTCAGCGCTCGTGATTGCGAGCAAAGGTCTCGGCCCCCATGGCTTCGATCTGCCCTTCGATCAAGCGTTCAAACGGCGCCAGCAATGGCGCGAAAGACTGCGGTGATTCCAGGGTATCAAGCGCCTGGGTGATGGCCTCCAGGGTCGATAAGGCCCCAGGGGCAGGTGCCTTGCGCAACCGATAGCGCGAGCTGGCACCCGGGGCCAGCGTCACCCGTGGCAAGCTCGCCAGCAGCGGATTGAGATGCAGCAGCTTGCGCGCCTTGCGCCAAGTGCCATCCGGAACCACCAGCAGCCAAGGCTGCCTATCATCGGCATAGTGGCTGATCACCTCGGCCTCTTCGCCGGGGAATAGCAGCCGCGCCTGGTAACCAGACTGGTTGAGCCATGCGGGCAACTCCTCGAACACCTCGCCCACCTCCAGTTGCGCCTGCTGCAAGCCCAGCGCTGCGAGGCGCGCAGTGTTCAGCGCATGATCGACTTCGCTGGGATGCTGCAGGATCAACACCTTCGTGCGGCTTGGCAGGCTGGGGATCAAGGCACACAGGCAATGGCTTTGCGGGCGCAGACAGCGCTCGCAGCGGGCTCGAGACATAGGTGGCGGTGCTTTCGAGTAATCGGGCGGGCAGTATAGCTGTGTTGATTGGGCGATCGCTTTCGCGGGCAAGGCTTGCTCCCACAGCAATCGAACCTGAGCCTTACACCTGCGGGAGCAAGGCTTGCCTGCGAAAGCGCCAGTGGCGGCACCCCAGAGTTGACGCGCTGACATATCCGCAAACCGCTCGCCCCACGCTTCCCTCTGCCTAAAAAGCGCTAGAATGCCCACCTGACCGTCATTATTCCTTTGAGGTGAACCCATGAGTTCGTCCACCCCCCACACTGCCAAGCTCGACCGGATCCTCGCTGACGCCAAGCGCGACAAAGAGATGGGCTACCGCGACAAGGCCCTGAAAATGTACCCCCACGTGTGCGGCCGTTGCTCGCGGGAGTTCGCTGGCAAGCGGCTGAGTGAGCTGACTGTTCACCACCGCGATCACAACCACGACAACAACCCGCAGGATGGCAGCAACTGGGAGCTGTTGTGCCTGTTCTGTCACGACAATGAGCACTCGCGTTATACCGACCAGCAATATTTCGCCGACGGTTCCTTGCAGTCGCCAAAAACCGCCAAGGTCACCCACAATCCCTTCGCCGCCCTCGCCGACCTGATGAAAAAAGACTAGCGGCCACACTCGCGCGCCAACCAGTGGCGCTCGGCATCCCGGCAGCAAGCGCTTATACTTCGCGTTTTTTGGCAGAAGGTCACAGACACGTGGCGAACAAACGTTACAGCTGCATTGGTCTGTTCAACCCTAAGTCGCCGGAAAACGTCGGCTCGGTGATGCGCGCGGCCGGCTGCTACGGGGTCAACTCGGTGTTCTATACCGGCAAACGCTATGAGCGCGCCCGGGATTTCGTTACTGACACCAAGCGGGTGCACTACGATATTCCGCTGATCGGCATCGACGATCTGCAAAAGATCATCCCGCTGGGCTGTACACCGGTGGCCGTCGAGCTGGTGGACGGCGCCCGACCGCTGCCGGAGTACACCCACCCGGATCGCGCCATCTACATCTTCGGCCCGGAAGACGGCAGCCTCGACCAGAGCGTACGCGACTGGTGTGAAGACACCATCTACATTCCCACCACTGGCTGCATGAACCTCGCGGCCACCGTGAACGTGGTGCTTTACGACCGCCTGGCCAAGGGGCTCAATACCCGTTCAGGGGCAAAATTCAAGTAAGCCGATGGAACAGCCGTCGGGTTTGGCAGTCAGCTTAGTATCCGCCCCCCTACGGGGCCTCGATCTGGAGAGTGATCATGAGCGACAGCAAAACCCTGAATCTGGTCAAAAACGCCCCACTGCAGCAACCTGCGCCCGAGCATAACGTTCATGGCTGGGAGCGCGCAGGTTCCATCCTGGTGGGTGTGGCATCGGTGGTCAAAGGCGTACGTCGCGGCGGCATATTCGGCCTGGTCCAACTGGCTATCGGCGGCGTCGCCTTGGCGCGGGGTTTCACCGGCCATAGCCGCATCAAAAGCGTGATCGAGAAAGGTCGTGAAGACATGGACAGCGTTCGCGCGCAGATCGAACGCGCCGGTGCCCAATTGTCGAAACTCAAGGACAATGCGGTGGCAGCGACCGAGTCGGCCACCGTTACCGGTAATGATTCACTGAAATCGCCGAAGGCCTGATCGGGTCCTTGCTGCAACGAGGGGCCATCCGCTGCCCCTCGGTTTCCGCTTGACCCGCCTGTTCCCCTGCATCATCCCGCCCGAAAGATCAGATAATCTTCCCAGTCATCCTCAGGCACGCTGCCCTCAGGCTGCATGCGACCCGACTGTGAGATCCGCTGCTTGTGCACCTGCTCGCGGTCGCCGCACACCAGGTGATGCCAACGCGGCAAGTCTTTGCGCTCACTGACCAGACGATAGCCACAGGTCGGCGGTAACCATTTGAATTCGTCAGCCTGGCCCGGAGTGAGCTGGATGCAGTCAGGCACGAACGCCTTGCGCTGCGGGTAGTTGGTGCATTGGCAGGTCTTCAGGTCGAGCAGCTTGCAGGCGATGCTGGTATAGAAAACGCTGTGGTCGTCTTCATCCTCGAGCTTTTGCAGGCAGCACAGGCCACAGCCATCGCACAGCGATTCCCACTCAGCCGTATCGAGCTGGTAGAGGGTCTTGCGGATCCAGAAGGGTTCGACTTTTGCGGCCATGATGCAGGTCTCGAGTAGAAGGATGAAGCGCCGGCCAGTCTATTGTGCGGCGCGCGCAGGTCAAGTGCCAGTAACCGCCCGACTTTGCGGTAGGGCTAATGGTCTCTGCCCGTGGAGGCGCCCTCAAGGTAGGCACTGGCAGCAGCGAGAGTTACTTGTCAGCCGCGCGCTATCGCAGTAATTTTGCGGACCGGATATTTTCGTACTCATTCATTCCATCCTTTGCATCAGGAACGCCAGATGAGCTCTTCGCCACGTATCGCCGAACACGAAATCCACGAGCACTTCATCAACCGCTGGTCGCCACGCGCCTTCATCCCCGAGGCAATCGACGAGAAAACCCTGCTGAGCTTTTTCGAAGCCGCGCGCTGGTCGCCATCGGCCTACAACTCGCAGCCTTGGCGTTTTCTCTATGCGCGTCGTGATACGCCGAACTGGGAGCGTTTCCTGGGCCTGCTCAACGAATTCAACCGCGGCTGGGCACAGCACGCCTCGGCACTGGTGATCGTTGTCTCCAAGACCACCTTCACCGCCCCTGGCGCGACCGAAGAGTCGCCCGCCCTGTGGCACACCTTCGATACCGGCGCGGCCTGGGCCTACCTCGCATTGCAGGCCAGCATCAGCGGCTGGCACACCCACGCCATGGCCGGTTTCGACCAGGACAAGACCCGTGAGGAGCTCAAGGTTCCAGAAGGTTACGACCTGCACGCCGCCGTGGCCATCGGCAAGCTGGGCGACAAGTCGACTCTGGCTGAATACCTGCAAGCCCGCGAGACGCCAAGCCCGCGCATGCCGTTGAGCAAGCTGGCCGCTGAAGGTGATTTCAGTCTGTAAGGCGCACCTGTAGCGAGGGGACTTGCCCCGAGAAGGGTGCCAGGCACATAACTGTGTCTGGAGGACGATCGGCGGCAAGCCCCATCGCTACAGATGAAACCTTTATGCCCCGGCCCAAACAGGGTAGTCAGTAGCCGCGCCCGAAATCCACTTCCCCGCGCAACGACTGTTCAGCCTGATACGCGCGCAGATTTTCCACGAACAACCCTACCATCGCTCGAGGCGAAGTCGGAGCGGCGCTGTGGCCGGTCAGCAACAATCCCCAGGCGGTCCAGAACGGGTGCTGTTGCGGCAGCGGCTCCTGACGGCAGACATCGATCACCGCGCCCGCCAGATGGCCGGCCTTCAGCGCCTCGACCAGATCCGCATCGACCACCGACACGCCGCGGCCAGCGTTGATGAACAGTGCCTGCGGATTGAATTGCGCGAACAATGCCGCGTTATACAGGTCGTGGGTCTGCTCGGTATTGGGCAGCAGATTGATCACGTAGTCGGCCTTGGCCACCATCCGTGGCAGATCCGCCAACGGCGCGATCTCGACGAACGGCGCCTGCTCGCGGGCATTGCTGGCAATGCCATACAACTCGACCCCGAACGGCTGCAGGAACTGCGCGACGCTGGCGCCAATGTCCCCGACCCCGACGATCAATACCTTGCGGCCTTGAATGCTGGCATTGAGGCGCCCGTCCCACTTGCGCTCGACCTGGCTGACCAGGCGGGCCAGCACTTCGCGCTCATGGCCGAGCAGATAAGTGAGTACATATTCGGCCATGACCTGGCCAAATATACCCACCGCACGGGTAAGGCGGTAATGCCGCGGCAAGCCGTGGGCCAGCAGCGGCGTGACCCCTGCCCAGGTACTTTGCAGCCAGGCGGGCTTGTGACCCTGGCGCAGCAACGACGCCATCAGATCGGGTTGCCCCAGCCACACCGAGCAATCACTGGCGAGGCGGGAAAGCGTGGCGGAGTCACCACTGGTGAGGACCTCGAGGTCCGGGGCAGCCTCTTGCAGCAGTCGTGCGTAGAGGGCATGTTCCTGTTCTGCGATCAGAACGCGCATGATGTTTAAAACCTTGAAGAATCCGAACGGCAGCGCGCGCAGGATACACGCGCGCAATACCGCTTACAGTGAAATAGTTGAGAACACGCCGCGTAGCTATCTGCAGCGAGGGGGCTTGCCGCGACAACCTGTCAGACACATTGCTGGTGCTGACACTATTATCGGGGGGCAAGCCCCCTCGCCACAGGGTCCGGAGGGCAACCTCACATCGGGTCGTTGCGGCGCAGCAGTTCTTCGGGCAGGTGCTCGATGTACTCGTCTTCGGCCGGCGGCATCTGCAGGTGATAACCCTGGGTGTCGAGATGCTCGAGCACCGTGTTGATGTCCTCGCGGGCCAAGGCGCGCTCAGGGCTCAACACCAGGTCGAAGGCGTGCACTGGCTTGCCGAACACCGTCAGCAGCCCTTCAGGAATGCGCTCCAGGGCGTCACTCTTGAGGACGTAGAGGTACATTTCGTTCTTGCGCGGGCTTTTATAGATGGAACAGATGCGTTTCAAGGCTGATCTCCAGCGTTGGCCAGGCTGTCGAGCAGCGCCTGGCCCATACGTTCACGGCGCCAGCCGCGCAGCGAATCGGGCAGTTGGTAAGGTCCCGCGGGGTAGCCGCTCTTGAGCAGGGCTTCGAGGGTCTTTTTGCGTAGCATCAGTTCAGGGGCGATGTTCAAGCGCTCGCCTTCTGCCTGGCCGATGGCACGCAACTGTTTGAGGATGGCCGAGGCCTCGATGGGCAACGGCTCGGGCACGGGTTCAGGCCATTGCTCGGGCGGTAACTGCGCGGCGTCCTTGATCAGGCGCAAGATGAACTCACCGTCCTGACGCACGCTGCGCGGGTGCATGTCTTCGATCTTGCCCAGCGCCGACAGGCTGTCGGGCTGGGTCTTGGCCAGCGGCCACAAAGAGTTTTCACGCAGAATACGGTTGCGCGGCACGTCGCGGACACGGGCCTCGCGCTCGCGCCAGGTGTAGAGCTCACGCAATACCGCCAACTGCTGCGGGGCCAGTTTCCAGGCCAGCTTGCCTTCGCGGTACACCTCGCGCGGGTCGATTTCGCGGCGCAATTGCGCGACCAGTTCGGCACCGTCTTCCAGCACCCAGGCGTATTTTTCGTCAGAAAGCTGCGGGCGCAGGCTGCGGAACACTTCGGCCAGATGCACCGCGTCTTCGGCGGCATAGCTGACCTGAGTATCGGACAGCGGGCGCTGCAGCCAGTCGGAGCGGGTCTCGCCCTTGGGCAGTTCGATGCCGAGCACGGCTTGCACCAGGCGCGAATAGCCCATGGAAAAGCCCAGGTTGAGGTAACCGGCGGCCAACTGGGTATCGAACATGGGCGCCGGTAGGCTGCCGGTCAGGCGCAGCAGGACTTCGAGGTCTTCGCTGCAGGCGTGCAGGACCTTGATCACCGCAGGGTTTTCCAGCAGCTGTGCCAAAGGCTGCCACCGGCTGACGGTCAGCGGGTCGATCAGGTAAGCGCTCTGGCCATCGCCGACCTGGATCAAACCGGCGATCGGGTAGAACGTGTCGACCCGCATGAATTCGGTGTCGACGGCCACGAATGGCAGGCTCTGCCACAGGGCGCAATGCCGGGCGAGGCTGTCGTTGTCGCGGATCCAGTGAATATCGATAGACACAAGGCTCTCCCTTGGATAATGGCGCGCAGTATATATCGATGCGAGAGCCTGCTGGGGCATTAACTCGGCATCAAGACTCCGGCGGTTCACGCCAGGGCGGGGTCAGGTGCGGACGCTCGGCGCCGGACAGCGAAATGGCGAAGTGGTTGAGCAGGTGTTCGGCGGTGTACTTGGGCAAGGACGCGGCGATCATCATCAGCATCAAGCCTGCCGCGAGGGTCGGGGCCGCCAGACGACGCACCTCGAACTGTTCGAGGCGGCGCAGGAACAACCAGGCCCCCACCGAGCCGACCAGGGCACCGGCTACCGCTTCAGACAACGGATGAATGACCGGTGCCACGCATTTGACCGCGAACCACCAGGTCCATAGCGTCGCGACAACCGCGACCGGCCAGCGCCAGCGGGGGTCGATCTGCCGCGCCAGCAGGCTGAGGGCGACGATGACCACCAGCGAAGTATTCATGGCGTGGCCGCTGAGCACGGCGATGTCCAGGGTCTCGAAACTGATGCCCCAGCCCTTGAAGGCAATCTTGCTGATACCTACGAGCCCATAGGCGATGGCCAGGGTCAGCAGCCATTCCAGGCTGATGCGCCGGCAACTGGCCACCCACAGCCAGGCCGCCACGATGATGGCTGCGGGAAACATCACGGTGATGCCACCGTATTGACCAATCTGCCAGCCGAAATCCACTGACTATTCCTCTTGCATACGTTGTCGATGCCACTGGCCTCTTCGCGGGCAAGCCTGGCTCCCACAAATGTACGGCGCAGGCACCGTGCACTGTGAGAGCGAAGCGTGCTCGCGCAGAGGCCCTTGAAACGTGCACATCACCTTCAGGACTGCAGCCGCTCCTTGCCATAACTCTCGCGCTGCATATCGACGATTTCCACGCCAAACTGGATATCGATACCCTCAGGCCAAACCGCCGCCTCTTTGAGCACAGCGATCAAGGCGTCGGACAGGTGCTTCTTGGTCTCTGGGGAGCGCCCGGCCAACAACGCCAGCTTGGCGTACAAAAATCCACGCTCGCCCGGTGCAGTCCCCACTCGGAAGGTCTGCACTTCGACAGCGCGGCTCTTGATATCGGCTTCGTTGGCGATCTGCCCAGTGCCCATCAACGCGTGATTGAGGCGCAGCAACAAGGCGTCGACATCGGGAAGGGGAAGATTGCGGGTGTATTCGAGGTGAAGATGCGGCATGGCGGCCCCTGCGTTCGAAGGCATGGATTCAGTGGAATGACGTTGGTCACAGCATACACAACCCCAAGGGAACGATCCGAGTGAAATGCTGGGTCCAACGCTGAATCGTGACTATCCTCAGGTGGCGATTCCCCCCCTCAATCATCCCGTGGAGGTAAACGAGATGCCGGTGAAGCACAATCTGTTCGAAGACCTGAAACTCAGCAAGGAAGAGGTCGCCAAGCACAGGCAGACCGATGCCCTGCTCAACAGTCTGCTCGGCGAATACGACAGCATCGATGCCGAGGTGGTACAGGCCGAGGCCAGTGCGGCAGCGGACGACACGGTCAGGAAGCTCAAGGAAAAGCGCTTGCTGATCAAGGACAGGATCGTTCAGCGACTGGAGAATCCAGGTACTCATGGGGCGGCGAAGAACCCCTAGCTCCCGATTTGTGTTGGATTTACCGGCCTCTTCGCGGGCAAGCCTTGCTCCCACAGTGCAGACAGCTCCAGAGCCGTACACTTGTGGGAGATTCCATGGTTTGCCGCGAGAGCTGGTCTGATGCCGCCGACTTCTTCGCGGGCAAGCCTTGCTCCCACAGTGCAGACGGCTCCAGAGCCGCGCACTTGTGGGAGATCCTATGGTTTGCCGCGAGAGCTGGTCTGATGCCGCCGGCCTCTTCGCGGGCAAGCCTTGCTCCCACAGTGCAGAAGCTCCAGAGCAGTACACTTGTGGGAGCAAGGCTTGCCCGCGAAAGGGCCCTCGGGTTCAGCGCCGTTCTTCGCGAATGAACGGTTCGCCCAGCGCCCCCGGCTGGCTGCCCGACTGGCGTTTGCCCATGGCGACCCAGATCATCACCAGCAAGGTCACTGCATAGGGCGTCATCATCACAAAATACTGCGGCAAGCGCACACCTGTGGCCGCCAGTTGCGGAATCAGCGCCTCGATACACCCGAACAAAATCGCCCCCGCCAGCGCCCGCCATGGCGACCAGCGCGCGAAGATCACCAGTGATACCGCGATCCAGCCTCGGCCCCCGGTCATGTCGGCGATCCACATCTTGGTGCTCAGCACCGAAATATAGCCACCAGCCAACCCGATCAGTGCGCCGCCCGCCAGAATCGCCGCCAGCCGATAATTGAACACTGAAATCCCCGCCGCATCGGCCGCCTGCGGGTTCTCGCCCACGGCCCGCAAGCGTAGCCCGCTCTGGGTGCGCTCCAGAAATGCCACCACCGCCAGAAAGATCAGCCCTGTGAGATATACCACTGGATTCTGCACGAACAACTTGCCCACCAACGGCAGCTCCGACAGTGGCCAGATACGCACCGCCGCCAGGCCAGTGACCGGGTGGTTGGTCCACTCCAGCAAGGTGCCGAGCAATCCGGTCAGGCCCTGGCAGAAAAACACCAGCGCCAGCCCGGCGATCACCTGGTTGATGCGCAACACGATCACCATCAACGCAAAGAGCAGCGACACCACACTGGCCGCGAGCATGGCCATCAACAGCGAAATCATCGGCGTGCCGAATTTCATCTGGGCGCCGATCCCGGCCAGCGCCCCCACCAGCATCAGCCCCTCGGCGCCGAGCGCCAGCACCCCCGCCCGCTCGGTGAGGATCAACCCCAGTGCGGCTAGCGCGAACGGCACGGCGAAATCCGGCGAATTGCCCAACCAGTTAGCGATCAGGTCCATCACTGCTCTCCACTGTGGGCGTCGCTGCCCTGAATGCGCCGCATGCGGTGGCGAATGAAAAAGTCCGACGAGGCCACGCAGATCACCAGAATCGCCTGGATCAGCTGCACCATCGAAAACGGGATCTGGTAGAACACCTGCAGGCTGCGCCCCGTCACGAACAGCATGGCCACCAGCAACGCGACGATGGTCGCGGCCAAGGGGTTGTTGCGCGCCAGAAACGCGATGAGAATCCCGGAAAAACCATAGCCCTGGTAAAACGCCTGAGTCAGGCGCCCTTCCTGCCCGGCGGTGACCATGAAGCCAGCAATGCCCGCCAACGCGCCGGATAACAGCACCGTGGCGACGATCATCTTGCGCACCGGCACGCCGACCGCACTGGCGACCCGCGGGTTGGCGTCGACGAAGCGCAGATACAATCCGGCCCGGGAGATCCCGATAAACCACAGCGCCAGCACCGTGACCACCAAGGCCAGCACGATAGCGGCGTTGAACCCGTCGAACAGGTCCGGCAAACGCTCGAAGGCGCGGTAGGGCGGCGAATAGGGAAAGTTGTCGCGCGGGTCCTTCCAACTGCCGTACAGCAGGTGCAGAAGGAAATTGGCAGCGATGTAGTTGAGCATCAGCGTCGAGATGATCTCGTTGACCTTCAAGCGCAACTTCAGCAGCACCGGCGCCAGCGTCCAGAGCATGCCGAAGAGCATCGCCACCACCAGCATCAGCGGCAGGCGCAGGCTGTCCGGGCCGACCTCGAACAACGACACCGCCGTGGCGCCGATGCCACCCCAGATCATCTGCCCCTCGAGCCCCAGGTTCCAGAAGCGCGCGCGGAATGCCATGCAGCCGGCCAGGCCGACCATGATCATGGGCGCCGCCTGAAACAGCACCGCCTTGAGGTTCTGCGGATCGAGCACCGTGAGCACTACGAATTCGTCGAGCAACTCGGCAGCCGGTACCCCGGCGCTGATCAAAATCACCGCACAGATTGCCAGACCGAGCACCAGCGCCAGGGCGATGATCAACGCCTGCCAGCCCCAACCCAGCTGCTGGCGGATTTCCAGGGTGTAGCGCCGGGCCAGCCAAGGCTGACGCAAACCCTTATCGGCCGGGGCGCCCGTATTGGAAGAAGAAGCCATCGTTGTCTCAGTCATGACTCACCATGGCCCGGCCAATCGCCTGGCGATCGGCAGGGCGTTCGAATTGCGCGACGATACGGCCGCCGTTCATGACCCCAATGCGGTCGGCCAGGGCCAGCACTTCATCCAGGTCCTCACTGATCACCAACACCGCCGCACCGGCGTCGCGGGCAGCACGCAAACGCCCATGCACCGCTTGTGTGGCGCGTACATCCAGACCGCGGCTAGGGCTGTGAACGAGCACAAGTTGCGGCTCGCGGCTGAACTCGCGGGCGATCACCAGTTTTTGCGCATTGCCGCCCGAGAGCAGCGCGGCCTTTTGCTTGAGCGAGCGCACGCCCTGCACGTCGAAAGCTTTGATCGCGGCCGCAGCGTCCTCTTGCAAACGTTTACCGCGCAGGAAGGCAAACGGCCCGTAGCGACCGCTGTGGATCTGGCCGATGCCGAAGTTTTCCGCCACCGAAAGGCTGCCGGCCAGTGCCGCACCGTAGCGATCGGCAGGAATCGACGCGATGCCCAGTGCCCGGCGCGATTCGCTGCTGGCGGTGCGCAGGTCGCCAAAGCCCTGCAAAAGAATTTCGCCTTCGGTGGCCTGGGGCAAGCCCATCAAGGCGTTGGCGAGTTCGCTCTGGCCGTTGCCTCCGACCCCGGCGATGCCGTAGATCTGCCCGGCGTGCAGGGTCATGTCGACACCGCGCAACGGCCCCTGCCCCGCTGGCGAACGCAGATTACGTATCACCAGGCGCTCAGCGCCGGGGCTGGCAGCCTGGTGCTCGGTGGTGGGCGCAGACTCGCCGACGGTCAGGCGCACCAGTTGCTCGATCGACACGCCTTGCGGGTCGAGGGTCTGCACGGTACGCCCGCCGCGCATCACCGTGACGCGGTCGGCATAGCGTTTGACGTCGGCCATCTTGTGCGTCACCAACACCACTGCGGCGCCTTGGCGAGCGAACGACTGCACGGTCGCCAGCAGGCGCTCGGCCTCCTGATCGGTGAGCACGGCGGTGGGCTCGTCGAGTATCAAAATGCGCGCTCCAGCCATCAGCACTTTGAGGATTTCCACGCGCTGTTGTTCTGCCACCGACAAGGTCTCGACGATCTGCCGCGGGTCGATGGCGAAGCCCAGTTCGGCCGCCTTGGCGGTGATCTGCGCCTCCAATGATCCGAGGCGCTTGCTGTAGGTGCCAGCGCCAGACTCGGCCGGCAAGCCGAGCATGATGTTCTGGGCCACGGTAAAGGGCCGCACCAGCTTGAAATGCTGGTGCACCATGCCGATCCGATGCCCGCTGGCATCGCTCGGGCCCTTGAGCCGCACCGGGTTGTCGTTGATCAACAGCGATCCGCTTTCCGGCGCATACAGGCCGGCGGCGATGTTCATCAGCGAGGACTTGCCCGCCCCGTTCTCGCCAAGCAAGGCATGCACCTCGCCCCAGCAAGCGGTAAAACTGGCATCGGTCAGCGCCTGGAAGCCGTCGAACGATTTGTTGATGCCGGTCAGCTGAATCGCGTTGATCTGACTCATTGCTGGGAGATCACTCCCTTGACGAACCAGTCCATCTTCCACAAATCCGGATCGGCCATGTGCTGGCCGGCGGCGATACGTTCCTTGCCGTCGCGGTCGCTCATCGGCCCGCTGTAGATCAGCAGCTCGCCTTTGAGCAGTTTGCCGCGCGCGGCCATGATTTTTGCCTGATCGGCAGCGGAGATCCTGTCGCCCGGTTCAAGCGCGATGTCGGTACCGCCCTCCTGCATCGACAGCAGCGCGCCGTTGGCTGGCGGCACCCAGTTGCCGGCGATGATCTTTTTCAACTCGGGGCCGAGGAAGCGATCCCATACCCACACCGACGAGCAAACCGTGGCCTTGGGGGCGAATTCGCTGAGGTCGCGGTGGTGACCGGTGCCGAGCACGCCGCGCTCTTGGGCGACGATCTGCGGCGTCGGGGTATCGACGTGCTGGCCGATGACATCGGCGCCGCTGTCGATCAGCGCCATGCTCGCGGCGCGCTCCTTGACCGGATCGTTCCAGGCGCCGGTGAAGATCACGTTGACGGTGGCCTTGGGGTTCATCTGCAAGGCGCCCAGTTCGTAGGCGTTGACGGTCCAGTTGACCTGGCCGAAGGGGTTGGCGGCGACGAAGCCCAGCTTGCCGGTCTTGGATGCCGCGCCGGCGGCCATGCCACACAGGTACTGGCTCTCGTAGGTGCGGCCATAGAAGGATTCGAGGTTCGGCGCGTTGGTGGTGCCCGAGCCATTGAGGAAGGCCACTTTCGGGTATTTTTTCGCCAGTTCCAGGAAGGTGTCGGAGTAGCCGAACGCAGTGCCGATGATGACGTTGGCGCCACGGGCGATCAGGCGGTCGACCACCGGGGTGATGGCAGCGGCGTTTTCCGGGACGCTTTCGACGTACTGGATCTTGGTGTCGAGGTCTTTTTCCAGCTTGACCCGCGCTTCGTCGAACGCCTGGGTCCAGCCGCCGTCATTGCGCGGGCTGATATACACCATGGCGATCTTCGCCGGTTTTTCCAGGGTCAGGCCTTCAGCCATCGCGCCACTGGCCACCCCAAGGCCGATTGCAGCCGCCACAGCACTTTTAAGAAATCCGTTGAGCATCGAGTCTATTTCCTGATGGTTGGACAGCGAAGGCAATACCGGCATTCAACACATGAAGTTGATGCGGAATATGTTTTGTTCGGGATCGAGCAACACCGCCTGATACCAGTGGTAGTAAGTCTGGTAAGGGGCCTTGACCAACGTCGCGCCACTGGCCACGGCCAGGGGTACCAGGCGATCCACTTCGGCCTGACTGGCGACGTCGATGTTGAGCAGAAACCTGGCGCCGGTGCTGTCAGCGAACTGTTCCAGGCCCAACAACGCATAAGCCTCGGGGGCATTGAAGCCGATACATGACTTGCCGGTGTCGAGGCCGCGAAAGATCGGCGAACGGATTGCCTGGATCTCTTCGAAGCCGAACAGCTGCGCGTAAAAGCCGCTGAGCGCTTCGATGTCCCGGGCGAAAACGTTGACGTAGGAGAGGGTATTCATCACGCCACCTTGCTGCCGCCGAAAGTAGTCTGCTTGACGAACTTCGCCAGCAAGTGATCGCCCGAGGTGACCGCCGCATGACGCGGCACGCTACCCGCGGGCAGGCAGCCGGGGAGGCATTCGATCAGGGTGTCGTAGTTGGGCTGGTGGAAGAACACCAGCGACTGGCGGCGGTTGTCGGTGGCGCTGGCCAGCGGCGGATTGACCACGCGGTGCAAGGTTGAAATCCACTCGTCGTTGGTCCACTGCATCATCAGGTCGCCGATGTTGACCACAAAGCCGTCGGCCACATAAGGCACGTCGACCCACTCGCCCTGGCGGTTGCGCACTTGCAGGCCACCCAGGGCGTTGTCCGGACGCACGATGGTCAGGCTGCCGTAATCGGTGTGGGCACTGGCGCGCATCTGCCCAGCCTCGACCTCGGTCTTGATGTCCGGATAACTGAGGGTGCGGAACATGCTGATGTGACGGTCGATCTTGTCGTCGAAAAAATGCTCGTCGAGATCGAGCGCCAAGGCGAACAGGCGCATGAGCGACTGTGCAAGTTCGCTCATGGCGCTGAAGTATTCACGGTAGGCCGCCTGGAAGCCCGGCAGCGACTGTTCGGGCGGCCAGACGTTGGGGGCGAAATGCGGGCCGGCGAGCGCATTGTGGTAGTAGTCATCGGCGGGCACGTCGCTGGGGCCGATGGAGAAGGATTCCTTGAGGTCGCCCGGGGCGCTTTCTTCCAGGGAGTACGAAAGGCTTTCCTCGGCGACGGCACTGTAACCGCGCACCATCTCAGGGCTGGGCCGATCGACCTTGCGCTTCTCGGCCAGGGGCATGTCGAAGAAGGCGCGGGTTTGCGTGGAGACGCGCTGGATCAATTCGGCCGGGATCTGGTGCTCGGTGATCACCAGAAAACCAATGTCCTTGCACGCCTGGCGCACGGCCTGGGCCACGGCAGCCTTGCCTTCGGGCTGGCCAGAGAAGTAGGGGGCGAGATCGATGATGGGCACGTATTGCAGGGTCATTCGACAATCCTCTCTCTTGATGCAACGTGGACGATGCACCGGGACACCCGGCAAGGTGGGTGTCCCGAGAAAAGCAGAAACTGTGCCACTATCTAAATAGCGATCTGTATCAGACGCTTAGTTATTCAGGCGGATCAAACGGTCTGAAATAGAGCACTTGGTTTGTGCATGGGAGCACGAAAAGCGGGCGGTCTTGATAGGAGGGGTGGCTGCTCTGCCCGCGACGAGGCCCGCTCATTTACCGCCAATCAGCGCGGCCGAATACCGTTCAGAATCAAAGCCTGCAGATTCTCCAGCACCTCATTGAAGAACAGCGGATCGTTCAAGGTCTTGCCCGTTACCGCGTCGATCTGCGCGCGGAAGTCAGCGTAATGCTGGGTGGTCGCCCACAGCGAGAAAATCAAGTGATGAGGTTCGATCGGCGCCAGCTTGCCGGCATCTATCCAGGCCTGAATCACCGCCACCTTGGCTTCGACGATATCGCGCAGCGGCTGCTCCAGCTCGGTCAGCAA
This sequence comes from Gammaproteobacteria bacterium, assembly GCA_903970465.1. Classification (GTDB taxonomy): domain Bacteria; phylum Pseudomonadota; class Gammaproteobacteria; order Pseudomonadales; family Pseudomonadaceae; genus Aquipseudomonas. The sequence continues at coordinate 2,602 of CAJCIO010000079.1, read as the reverse complement.
CAATGGCGCACCCTGGATGATCTCCAGGCAGAACAGCCGCGATTCAGCCGGATGATCGCGGGACAACTCCAGCTTGACGCGGATGTACTCGCTGATGGCCTGGACCGGATCCTGATCGACGCTGAAGCCGCGCAGTGGCAGCAACCAGACTTCCAGCAACTGGCGCAACACGCTGATGTAGAGCTCTTCCTTGCTGCTGAAGTAATACAGCAGGTTGGTCTTGGACACGTCGGCCATGCTGGCGACCTGGTCGAGGCTGGTGCCGTGCAGGCCAAAACGGGAGAAAATCTCGAGCGCCGCTTCGAGAATAGCCGTGCGCTTGCCCTCGACCAGCCGCATGCGCCGGCTTACCGTGGTGGCACTGGGCTCGCGCGGGGTCTTGACGACCTTGGCTTTAGCGGCGGGCTTGGCAGTGCGAGAGACAGCCGTCTTGGGCTTGGGCACAGGCGCACTTTTAGCCACGCCGGACTTGATCTTGCGAGTGCCGGCTTTGCCAGCATCCGATGCCTTGGCAGGGGTTTCGTTATTCACGTCGATGACCATTTCCAGCTGGAATACCCGCGCACTCTAACCCGAGCGCAGCGGCGGCGACATCCTCGGGCCGGTATTGATACCCGTCACGCCTGAATTGCCCCATTGCTGTGCGGCATGCACAAACCAAGTGCTCTAGTTCAGACCAAATGGTCTGAAATAAATCTTGAAACCATCCAACCCATTGTTTGAAAACAAGTTTAGAAAACTGGCCTGCTTAATGCTTTGTGTCTCTCGTCAATCGCCTGCTGTACCAGAGGCGCCTTAATTCGAACGAAGCACCGCATCAAAGAGGCCACGCACATGGACATTGGCATTTTCATCCCGATCGGCAACAACGGCTGGCTGATCTCGGAAAACGCACCGCAATACATGCCCAGTTTCGAACTCAACAAGCAGATCGTGCAAAAAGCCGAGCACTACGGCTTTGAATTCGCCCTGTCGATGATCAAGTTGCGCGGCTTCGGGGGCAAGACCGAGTTCTGGGAGCACAACCTTGAATCCTTTACCCTGATGGCCGGCCTGGCCGCAGTCACCAGCCGCATCCAGCTGTTCGCCACCGCCGCCACTCTGACCTTGCCGCCGGCGATCGTCGCCCGCATGGCGGCCACCATCGACTCCATCTCCAACGGCCGCTTCGGCGTCAACCTGGTGACCGGCTGGCAAAAGCCCGAGTACGAGCAGATGGGCCTGTGGCCCGGCGATGAGTTCTTCTCGACGCGCTATGACTACCTGGCCGAATACACCCAAGTGCTGCGCGACCTGTGGACGACCGGCCACAGCAACCTGAAGGGCAAGTACTTCACCATGGACGACTGCCGGGTCAGCCCGCAACCGCAGGCCGACATGAAGATCATCTGCGCCGGCCAGAGTGAAACCGGCATGGCCTTCTCGTCGCAGTACGCGGACTACAACTTCTGCTTCGGCAAGGGCGTCAACACCCCCACCGCCTTCGCCCCGACTGCCGCCAAGCTGGTGGAGGCCAACGCCAGGACCGGGCGCAACGTCACCGCCTGCGCATTGTTCATGATCATCGCCGACGATACCGATGACGCCGCCCGCGAGCGTTGGGAATTCATCAAGGCCGGTGCCGATCAGGAAGCCATCGCCTGGCTCGGCGAAAAAGGCGCAGCCGATACGAGCCCAGGTTCCAACATGCGCCAGATGGCCGACCCGACTTCGGCGGTGAATATAAACATGGGCACCCTGGTGGGCTCGTGGGCGTCGGTGGCGCGGATGCTCGATGAAGTCGCCACCGTGCCGGGCACGCAGGGCGTGATGCTGGTGTTCGACGACTTCATCAAAGGCGTCGAGGACTTCGGCAGCAAGATCCAGCCCCTGATGCACTCGCGCCAACACATCAATACCTTGCAGGAGTCCGCATGATGAACGCCCCCGTTTCCGGTTACAGCCTGGCCCCGGACAGCCAGCCCGCGCGCACCCTGCCCGCACGCCCGGAGGCCCTGAGCCTCAAGGCCAGCGAAACCGCGCTGGTGGTGGTCGACATGCAGAACGCCTACTCGAGCCAGGGCGGTTATCTGGACTTGGCCGGCTTCGATGTCACCACCACCGGCCCGGTGATCGCCAATATCCAGAAAGCCCTGACCACCGCCCGCGCTGCCGGCATGCCGGTGGTGTTCTTCCAGAACGGCTGGGACCCGGAATACGTCGAGGCCGGCGGCCCCGGCTCGCCCAACTGGCACAAGTCCAACGCGCTGAAAACCATGCGCGCCCGCCCGGAGCTGCACGGCACCTTGCTGGCCAAGGGTGGCTGGGACTACGAACTGGTGGACGAACTCAAGCCGCAGCCCGGCGACATGGTGGTGCCCAAGACCCGCTATAGCGGCTTCTTCAACACCAACTTCGACAGCCTGATGCGCAGCCGCGGCATTCGTAATCTGGTGTTCACCGGCATCGCCACCAACGTATGCGTGGAGTCGACCCTGCGCGATGGGTTTTTCCTCGAATACTTCGGCGTAGTGCTCGCCGATGCCACCCACCAGGCTGGCCCGGCATTTGCTCAGCAGGCAGCGCTGTTCAACATCGAGACCTTCTTCGGCTGGGTCGCCAG
>CAJCIO010000078.1 GCA_903970465.1 Gammaproteobacteria bacterium | reverse complement strand
CGGCGGCAGTCGTCCGCAACCCGGCGAAATCACCTTGGCGCACCATGGCGTGCTGTTTCTGGACGAGCTTCCGGAGTTTGATCGAAAAGTATTGGAAGTGCTGCGCGAACCGCTGGAAAGCGGCGAAATCGTCATCGCCCGCGCTCGCGACCGGATTCGCTTCCCGGCGCGCTTCCAACTGGTGGCGGCGATGAATCCCTGCCCCTGCGGCTATCTGGGCGAATCCACGGGACGTTGCCAGTGCAGCAGCGACCAGATCCAGCGCTACCGCAACAAACTGTCCGGCCCGTTGCTCGATCGTATCGACCTGCACCTCACCGTCGCCCGCGAAGCCACCGCCCTCGCCCATCAACCCACCGCCGGTGACGACAGCGCCAACGCGGCGCAACGGGTAGCCGAGGCCCGGGACCGGCAAAATCGGCGACAGGGCTGCGCCAACGCCTTTCTCGACCTGCCCAGCCTGCGCGAGCACTGCCCCCTGAGCAAGGCCGACGAACAATGGCTTGAAACAGCCTGCGAACGCTTGACCCTGTCGCTGCGCTCGGCCCACCGGCTATTGAAAGTCGCGCGCACCTTGGCGGATCTGCAACACGTGGAGCAGATACAGCGCAGCCATATCGCCGAGGCGCTGCAGTATCGGCCGGCCACGCAATGAGCCCGCCCCGATCAGCCAGGCAACCACGCCGAACGCCAGGCCGCAATGCTCGCGTCGTCCAGCATCCAGTCGCGCTGCACCTGGGCGCGGAACGCATCGCCGAGCAGCGCTACCGAATCCAGGTCGCTCAGATAGGCCCGCAGATAATGCATCCACTGCGCATGAGTGTTCTTCACCCGCGTAATCGGCAAGTCGCCATGGAAGGGCTCAAGGTCGCTGCAGATCACCGGCACGCCGCACATGGCGTATTCCAGCAGGCGCTGGTGGCTGCTGCAGCGGTTGATCAAGGTCGCTTCGAGCGGCACCACAGCAAGGTCCAGATTCAACGCTGCCAAGGCTGCGGGGTAGGACGCCAATGGCACGCCCTTGCGCACTTCATGCATGTACGGCAACAGTTCGTCCGGACAGGAGCCGAGCACCACCCACTGCACTTCACCGGCCAGCTCCTTGATCGCTTCGCTGATGACGCGCAGGTCGCCCGCCTGGGGAATACCGCCGACCCAGCCGATACGCGGCTTGGTCGAGCAGCGCCGGGCACTGCTCAGGCCCGACCAGCGCAACGGGTCAAGGCGTGTCGGCATGATGCGGATGTCGGCATTGAAGCCTTCGAATACCTGCGCCAGTACCGGGTTCGATACCAACACCCGATCCATGCAGGCAAACGCCTGGGCCATCATCTCGACCACCTGTTCGGGTGGCTGGCGCAGCCGCGCGAACGCTGGCTGGTCGGGCAGGTAGGCATCCAGGTCGTACACCTTGAACGCTCGAGAAAACTGCTTCATACGTTGCATGTCGACCAGGCTCTGCCGGGTCAGCTGGTGCTGAAGCACGATCACGTCCGGCTCAAAACGCTCCAGCTCGATCGCCGACAACGCCCGCGGCGCATGTACCCCCTCGACCGAACCGGCGGCGCGCATGGCATCCAGCGGCGCGATGATGCGTTGCCAGCCGCACGCCAGTTTCTCCACGGGGTGCACCAGCACTGTGGGTACAGGCTTCCAGGCCGCCAACGGGCGCCACGACAGCGCGGGGTCGACCGGCTGGAACGCCGCACCGGCGACCAGCGAAAAATTGCGGTTATAGGCTGGATCGCGTGCCAGCACCGGCAGCCAGCGCTCATACAGCCTGTCGGTCTGCTCCGTGCTGGGTTTCTCGGCTTCAGTGCCGCTGAGCAGCAACTTCACCCGCGGCGTCCACACATTCAGATACCCGGCTTGCTGAATCTTCAGGCACAGGTCGACATTGGACCAAGGGTGCAGCTGCTCATCAAAGCCGCCTACCGCAATGAAGTGCTCCTGACGGACCATCAGGCACTCACCACTCAGCGCCGAGAAGTTCTGATCGACCTGCAGGCGCTGCATGTAACCGACCGAGTCCGCCGTCAAGCCCTGCCCCGGCGCACCCACCGATTCACCCAGCCCCAGCACCAGTCCGGCCCGAATGATCTTGCCGTCGCCACCGATCAGCATCGGTCCCACGCAGCCGACCTCAGGTCGTTGGGCATGGTTGAGCAACTGCTGCAGCCAGTCCTTGTGCAGCACGCCGGTGGTGCAGTCGAGGAATACCAAAAACTCGCCGCGCGCCTGGCTGGCCGCGTGATTGAGCAGCGCCTGCGGGGCCTCGGCCGCGTACCTGAGCACGCGTATATGGGCAATGCCGAGCTGCTCGATGCCGTTGAGCCAACTCACGACTTGCAGGTCTTCGTTGCCGCGATCCAGCAGCAGCAATTCATAGTGGGCGTAGGGGGTATTTTCCAGCAGGCTTTCGGTGCACCGCTGCACCTTGGTCAACTGCCCGTCCACGAGTATCACGATACTCACCATCGGCGTGGCACCGTGTGCGAAATCGAGTTCGTAGCAGCCGGGCCTGCTCGAAGCGACCGTCGCCCGCCCGAAGCCGCGGGCATGCAGATGCCGCTCGATCACCTCGCGCACTTGCGGTTGGTCATGCAGGCTGAGCACTTCGCCCACCAGCAACGGCTCGCTGATATGCCCCAGGCCCTCGAAGCCGCCGGTTTCGATCAGACGCAAAATGTATTCGAGCTCGAATGCCTGGGCGAACTGTCGGTCGAAGCCGCCCATTGCCTGCCACGTCCCGCGGTGGAACAACCAGTGGCGCGCCATGCTCGCCGGGCAGCTGAGCAACAGGTCGAGATTCAGGTCAGGGCGAAGCAACAGGCCCTTGCTGCCATCCTCCATGCGCATCACCTCGTCGGTGTACAGCGCACGTCGATCAGCCGTGCTCGCCAGCTCCAGAGCCATTGTCACGAAGCCGCCGATCGTGAGCTCGTCGCCTGCCTGCAGCAACATGAACCACTGCGCCGACGACGCCATCAGCACGTCGTTCAGTTGCTCGACACCCGTATCCGGCATGAACTGCTGCGACAGCAGATTGGCTTGCGGCAGCACGCTCGCGGGATCGATGCTCAAGACATGAATGCGGAGGTCGGCATCAAGCACGCTGTGCAAGGCGTTGATGCTGTCGACACTGCGCTGCAGCTGTTGCGCCGAGCCGTCGCTATCGATGATCAGCCAGTGCAAAGAAGGCACGGGATGCTGCTCGACACGGGCGTCGACAAGCGCCTGCTGCTGCGCGCTCAACACTCGCGACGCCAGCCAGCGACTGACCTCGTCGACCTTGGGCCGGGCTTGGTAGTCACGCGCGCCCTGCTGGGTCACTTCGATGAAGGCATCCAGGGATTTCCAGAACTCGGCCTCTTGTTGCAGCATCCTCGCGCGATACAGCGGCAAGGTGCTACGGGCCTGCTCCAGCTGGTCAGGGTGCAGGCCCCACGCCAGCCCCAGCCCTTGAGTTTCACTCTGGCCAATAAGACTGGGCACCCATTCGTTGGGCAGTATCACACTCAGGCAGCCGCACAGCGCCGCCTCACCGGTGAGGGCCGAAGACTCGGTGCAATAGAAGTATTCGCAGGTCTGGAACAGGTCAGCCATCGCCTCCCAGGACGCCGGCCAGGTAGTGGTAATTTCAACGGAATCCGCTGCCAGCAGCGCCGGGTCGATGGGTACCTGCTTGGCTCGCCCTTGGTAGTAACAGATCTTCCCCGCAATACGCTTGCCGGGGTCGTCAGATGGTCGAAACACGCGCAGGTCGAACGGCGGCATGAACAAGGTCTGATCTTCCGGCTCCCCTGGCATCAGCAAATCCTTGGTGTAGGCATAGAGGATGTCGTCGCGGCCGTATCCCATCGACCCTTGGACAGTCAGAAAACCAGGCCAATTGAGCAGGTACCTGACCACAACATTGCCCGCCAGCGGATTGTTGCCGATCACCTCGGGATACACCACGATGGGCTCGATACCGTATTCGCGATGGCGATTGATGACCTCCTCGGTCAAGCGTGGCGTCATCAACGCTGGGTTCAATACGTTGCCGAATACATAGGCCTCGAATCCTGACTTGAGCAGTGCATCGCACAACGCGTGCATCACCCGGATACCGGCGGAATTGCGTCGGTAATCCATCGCATAGACGTAATAGGGGTTGGGACGGGGGGCATACAAAGAACGCGTCACAAAAGACACTCCTGAAAACCAAGATGGGGCCCCAATGGGCTCAGGCAACACCAGGCATCATCAGCGTGCAGACACTGGGCCCGACGCTGTGACGCAGTCATGCACGCTTGGCCAACAGCCCGAGCAAGGTGCCGTTTCGCCAGCCGAGGTCGACGTCCAGATGCATGAACTCCTGCACCTGCAGCCCCGCCTGACTAACGAGTTCACGTAGCGACTGCTCGGTGTAGAAGTTGATGTGTTCGTGCCAGTGCCGCTTGAGGCCGGCCAACTGCTTGCTGCCGGGATTGTTACGGATCAAGGCCTCATGGGGGACCTCGAGGTACAGCAAGGTGTCTGCGTGCAGCGATTCGGCGATCTGCGCCAGGAGCGCCAAGGGATAGGGCACGTGCTCCAGCACCTGGCTGCAGGTAATCAGGTCGTAATCGTGGCGCTTGATCGTCTCCAGATCCACAGCCTCGACTCCAGGCAGCGGAGCTACCGTAGAAATGTCGTAGACATGGGTGAGGCGGCTGCGACCCAGCAGCGGCGTGTTGATGCCACTGTCACCGCCCCAGTCCAGCACGGCAGGGTTGGCAGGCAGGCGAGGCTCGAGCCAGCGCTCGACATCGGCGATATAGCCGGCCCGACCTTCGTAATGCTCGACCGTGGCGGCATAACCCGGCTCGAATCGTTGCCGCTCGCGGTTGTAGCGCTCGTCCCGATAGCCCTGATAGAGGCTCATCATTTCGGCGTCCGAAAAACGGTAATCGAGGAACAACGCGCCACATCGCTGACACTGCAAGGACGCGCACAAGGTGTAGGCCATTCCCGACTGGAGGTCACGCAGGCCCCACTCTTCGGTGATCTGCACCGGCTCGTGGCCGAAGACTCGCTTGGCGACGAAAGGCATCAACACCGCCGGCGAGCGATCGAGTTCAGCGCTGGTGCAGCAGATACACTGTCGAGCAATGCGATCCTGGGCCATCAATCGAACCTCGAAACCATGAAGGGTCTTGCTTGCGAGACGGGCACACACAAAGGCCGAAAAAACGCCAATAAGTCGTCGATTTTGGTTGCGCGGCACAGTTGCCAAGGGCTGAAGCAATATCTATACCACGGGCTTTTCCATCGGCATGAGCCATTGAGCCGGGGATTCGCATAACAGCGGCGTGTCACCCGGCGCCGCCGCAGCGGCTTACAAAACGACCCGCACACACTGCCCGGCGTGATAAAGCGAGAAACCCGTCTCGTACATCAAGGTCCGCAGGCCTGCTGCCCGAACAGGCTTTTTGGCTGAGAACGGCATAGGCAAGCCCGCTGGATCGTCATCGAGCAGAAACTGCGCCAATGCCTTACCGACCACAGTGCCCGTGGTGTTGCCACGGCCGTTGTAGCCACTCACCGATACCAGCCCGGCGGCGGGCTCGAAAACGCGCATGAGGTGATCGGGGGTGAAGTCGATGCAGCCGGTCCAGTGCATTTCCCACTCGACCTTGCCCAATTGCGGAAAGTAATGACGCTGGATGCGGTCGGCCCAACTGCGAATGAAGCCCGCGGGTTTGTTGTCGACCCTGCCCAGGCTGCCCAGCAACAGGCGCCCCTGGTCATCCCGGCGGATGCTGCTGAGCACGGTGCGGGTGTCCCACGAGCCTTGGCCATGGGGCAACACGGTGTTCGCAGCGGTGCCACCCAGCGGCACCGAGGCCACTTGGCAGTAGTAGCCGCGGAAAAAACTGCGCTTGAGGTCGGTCCACTCACCTTCGGTGTAGGCGCCCGTGGAGATGATCACCTTGTCGGCCACCACCTGGCCACCCTGGGTGACCACACGCCAGCCAAAGCCCTCGCGTTGCAACTGCTGCACGGCGCTGCGACTGAAAATCCTGCCACCCAGGCGCTCGACTGCGGCGGCCAGGCCGCGGCTGTAGGCCATGGGGTTGATCGTGCCGGCACGATGATCGAGCAGTGCCGCCTCGACCTTGCGGGTGCCGCAGTATTCTTCGCAGCGCGCCCCGGTGAGGAGCTCCAGGCTGGCGCCGCGCCGGGACCACTGGGCATGTCGCGATTGCAGATCGGCAATGCCCTTGCTGTTGTGGGCCATGTGCAGGGTGCCGTGATGATGCGCCTGGCAATCGATGCCATAGCGTTTGATCTGGGCGAAGACTTCTGCCGGCGCGCCACCCAGCACCCGGTTCAGGCGCTCGCCGTGCTGATGGCCCAGCACCGCATCGACATCATCAGGCGCCACCCAGGTACCCGCATTGACCAGCCCGACATTGCGCCCGGAACCGCCATGGCCGATTTCATGAGCCTCGACCAGAACGACCGATTTGCCGTTTTCCAGCAGGTGCAGGGCGGCGCATAAACCGGTGATACCGGCGCCGATGATGCAGACGTCGGCGCTGGTTTCACCGCTGAGCGCCACAGCAGCAGAGGCCGCTGGCGTGATGTGCTCCCACAGACACTCTTGACGCAGTTTTGTCATGGCTGGGCTCGAATAGGGGATGTGTACTGTCAGTACCGGCCCCTTCGCGAACAAGCTCTGCTCCCACTGGTGTGGGAGCAAGGCTTGCCCGCGAAGGCGGCCCAGAGATCGCTACCGTCTCCAGTCGATCTATCAGTCGAAAACAATACCCTGCGCCAGCGGCAGTTCACGTGAATAATTCACGGTGTTGGTCTGGCGGCGCATGTAGGCCTTCCAGGCATCCGAGCCCGATTCGCGACCGCCGCCGGTTTCTTTCTCGCCACCAAAAGCGCCGCCGATTTCTGCGCCGCTGGTGCCGATATTGACGTTGGCGATCCCGCAATCACTGCCCGAAGCGCTCTGGAAGCGCTCGGCTTCACGCAAGTCGGTTGTGAAAATGCACGAAGACAAGCCCTGAGGCACCTCGTTGTTCAGGCGCAGCGCCTCTTCGAAATCGTCATAGCTCAACACGTACAGGATCGGCGCGAACGTCTCGTGGCGCACCACGGCGCTCTGGGCCGGCATCTCGGCGATCGCAGGCGTCACGTAGTACCCATTCGGGTATTGATCCTGCAACTGGCGCTCACCACCGAACACGCTGCCGCCTTCATCACGGGCCTGGGTCAGTGCGTCCTGCATGGCCTGGTACGCGCCCTTGTCGATCAGCGGCCCGACCAGATTGTTCTCACGCGGATCACCGATGCGCACCTTGCCGTAGGCCGCCTTGACCCGTGCCAGCACTTCATCCTTGATCGATGAGTGCACGATGACCCGGCGCAGAGTCGTGCAACGCTGGCCGGCTGTGCCCACTGCCGAAAACAGAATGCCGCGCACGGCCAGATCGAGATCGGCACTCGGCGCGAGGATCATCGCGTTGTTGCCGCCCAGTTCGAGAATGCTGCGCCCGAAACGAGCCGCCACACGCGGGCCGACTTCACGGCCCATGCGCGTGCTGCCCGTGGCGCTCACCAACGGCACGCGCGGATCATCCACCAACGCCTCGCCAGCGTCACGGTCGCCGATGATCAACTGGCAGAGGCCGGCCGGGGCATCGCTGCCAAAGGCCTTGAGGGCTTTTTCGAACAGCGCCTGGCATGCCAAGGCGGTCAGCGGGGTCTTTTCCGACGGTTTCCACAACACGGTATTGCCGGCCACCAGCGCCAGCGCGGTGTTCCACGACCAGACCGCCACGGGGAAGTTGAAGGCACTGATGACGCCGACCACACCCAGCGGGTGCCAGGTTTCACGCATATGGTGGCCAGGGCGCTCGGAGGCGATGGTCAAACCATACAGCTGGCGCGACAGACCGACGGCGAAGTCGCAGATGTCGATCATCTCTTGTACTTCGCCCAGACCTTCCTGAGTGATCTTGCCGGCTTCGATGGACACCAGCTCACCCAGCTGCGCCTTGTGGGCTCGCAGCACTTCGCCGAACAAGCGCACCAGCTCGCCACGACGTGGGGCTGGTACATTACGCCATTGCTGGAAGGCCTGAGCGGCGGTGTCGATCTTGCTCAGCACCTGGGCCTTGGTCTCCAGGGTCACCGCGCCGATCTGGCTACCGTCGATGGGCGTATGCACGGCGTGGTTACCGCCCTTGTAGGCACTTTGGGCAACGCCCAGGCTCTCGAGCAATCCATCAATCATGTGCTGTCTCCTGCAAATCGGCTAAACGGGAAGGTTCCAAGATAGCTGGAGTATCGGCTTGGCGCGCAGCGACTCACAAGCGAGCATTCTTCAGTTTATTATTCCGCCACGGAATGACCCTGCCGAAATACCCCAATGGCATTAAGAACCTCCCGGGTTCCCGACTTTATGGAATGACGGCGGGAGTTTATTTCGCTTGCGCGATAGCCCGTTGAATCGGTTACATGAGCGCCTGAACACGCCTCGACTGGAGCGCCTCATGCCTATCAATGCCTTCGCCAGCCCGGATGCCCTTCGCGGTCAATTTTCGCGCGCCATGTCCGACATGTATAAACAGGAAGTGCCGTTGTACGGCGATCTGCTGGCGCTGGTCGGCGAGGTCAATGGCAGGGTACTGGCCGAGCAACCGGCCGTCGCGTCCTCCTTGCAGCGCACCGGCGAGATAGAGCGCCTGGACATGGAGCGCCATGGCGCCATCCGCCTGGGCACGCCCTATGAACTGACGACCATTCGCCGCCTGTTCGCGGTGCTGGGCATGCAGCCAGTGGGTTATTACGACCTGACCTGCGCCGGAGTCCCGGTGCATTCCACGGCGTTTCGAGCGGTGCACGAACAAGCGCTGCAGACCAGCCCGTTCCGGGTCTTTACTTCCTTGCTGCGCCTGGAATTGATCGACAATCCGGCGCTACGCCAGCGTGCGCAGCAGATCCTCGACCAGCGGCAGATCTTCACCCCTCTGGCCTTGAGCCTGATCGAGCAGTTCGAGCGGGACGGCGGCCTTTCGCCAGCAGATGGCGAGGCTTTCGTCGAGCAGGCTCTGGAGACTTTCCGCTGGCACCGTGATGCGACCGTCAGCGCTGCCGAATACCAAGCCTTGCACGATGAACACCGCTTGATCGCCGACGTGGTGGCGTTCAAGGGGCCGCACATCAATCACCTGACGCCGCGCACCCTGGATATCGATCAGGTCCAGGCCGGCATGCCGGCCAAGGGCATCGCACCCAAGGCGGTCATCGAAGGACCGCCCACCCGCCGCCACCCGATACTGCTGCGTCAGACCAGCTTCAAGGCGTTGCAGGAAAAGGTCGCATTTACCGATCAGCGAGCCGACGCGATGGGCAGTCATACCGCCCGCTTCGGCGAGATCGAGCAACGTGGCGCGGCGCTGACTGCCAAGGGCCGAGCGCTGTACGATCGGTTGCTGAATGCCTCGCGGCAGGCACTGGCGGGGTTCCCGGCCGAGGGCAATGCCCTTGAATACATGGCGCGCTTGGGCGAGCAGTTCAGTGAGTTTCCCGATGACCTGGTGCAGATGCGCGAGCAGGGGCTGGCGTTCTTTCGTTATTTCGTGACGGATGAGGGGCGCAAGGCTGGCGCGTTCGCGGGCAACGCCCTCCCCCACAAGGGCGCACTGGAGAGCTTGATTGCAGCAGGCCATGTGCGCTTCGAGCCGCTGGTGTATGAGGATTTCCTGCCGGTCAGTGCGGCCGGGATCTTCCAGTCAAACCTGGGGGATAACGCCCAGACCGATTATGGGACGCAGTCCAACCAGGTCGATTTCGAACGGGCGCTGGGGGCGAAGGTGATCAACGAATTGGGGCTGTATGCCGAGACTGAGCGGCGCTCGATTGCTCAGTGTGCGGCAGACCTGGGAATGACTCTGTAACCTCTTTAGCGAGGGGGCTTGCTCCGAAAGCAGTGTGTCAGACAGGGTCTATTTGTCTGCTCTATCGCAATCGGAGGCAAGCCCCCTCGCTCCCCCCGTAAACCCTGCCCCTGTCTAAACAGTCATGTATCAAGATCAGCGGTCAACTCGAAACCGATCCACCTCTTGGCGCAGCTCCGCCGCCAACCCTTCCAGCTCCCGCGCCGTTACCGCCAGATTAGACACCACCTCGCGCTGCTCGCTGTTGGCCATGGCAATGCTCTGCAGATTGCTGCTCAGCAAGGTCGCAGTACTGCTCTGCTCCTGGGTCGCGGTAGAAATTGCCGCGAACTGATGCCCCGCCGAACGGCTTTGCTCATCGATGTGCGCCAACGCATTGGCAACCTTGGCATTGCGCATCAGGCCCTCTTCCATCAAGCGATTGCCCTGCTCCATGGTCTGGATGGCATTGCTGGTTTCTTGCTGGATGCTGCCAATCATGCTGGAAATCTCGTCCGTGGCCTGCCGGGTACGCGAAGCCAGGCTGCGTACCTCATCGGCCACCACGGCAAAACCGCGCCCTTGCTCACCGGCCCGCGCTGCCTCGATGGCCGCGTTGAGCGCCAACAGGTTGGTCTGCTCGGCGATCGAGGTGATCACCCCGACGATGCCGCCGATTTCCTGGGAGCGCTGACCCAGGGTATTGATCACCGTCGCCGTCCCGCTCAGCGCCGTGGCGATCTGCTCCAGTGAGGACGACGCCTCGGTCATCGACGCCCGGCCAATGCGTGTCTGCTCGGTATTTTCCTTGGCCATGCGCTCGGTATTGCCCATGTTGTCGGCAATATTCAGGGAGGTGGCGCTGAACTCCTCGACCGCGCCGGCCATGCTGGTGATTTCGCCAGACTGCTGCTCCATCCCCTCATAGGCGCCGCTCGACAAGCCCGACAATACCTGCGCGCGGCCACTGACCTGCTGCGCGGCATCGCGAATGTGCGTGACGGTATTACCCAACGCATCGCCCATCTGGTTGAAGCTGCGGGCCAACTGGCCGATCTCGTCGTGGCTGACGATGTTCATGCGCACGCTCAGATCGCCTGCGCCCATAGCCTCGGCCTGTATCACCAGGTCACTCAGGGGCTTGAGCTTGCGCCGCAGCAGCCAGATGGTCGCTACCACCGCGATCAAGGTGGCCAGCAGGCTGCCGATGATCAATTGCACGCCCACGTCCCACGTCACTGCGCGCAGTTCATCTTCGGGCATGGTGGCGATCACGCTCCAGGGGCCGCCGCTGAAGGGCATGACCACGGAGTAGAAATCATCACCGCTGTCGCTCCACATGTCGGCCACGCCAGGGCGCTTGGCCAGTTCGGCCAGAGCCGTAGCGGCTTTGTCGGTGTCTTTCACGCCAGCCGGAGGCACCAGCCATTTGCCTTTTTCATCGAGCAGCGCCAGGGAGCCAGTCTTGCCGAGGCGGAATTGCTTGAGGTTATCGAACTGAGCCTTTTGCGCATCTGTGTAATCGAAGCCCACGAACAACACGGCGATCACCTGGCCGCTGGCATCGCGCACCGGGGTGTACTGGGTCATGTAAGAGCGGTCGAACAGTACCGCGCGGCCTATATACCCCTGGCCCGCCATCAGCAACGCGTAGGCCGGATGGGCATGATCAAGCATTGTGCCGATGGCACGGCTGCCGTCCTGCTTGGTCAGTGAGGTGCTGATGCGGATGAAATCGCTGCCGCTGCGCACGAACACCGTGGCCACGCCGGCGGTCATCGTGCGGAAATCATCGACCTCGCGGAAATCGTTGTTGAGCACATCGCTGCCGGCCAGGCTCAGGCTCGGTGTCTGCACACTGCCCACGGTCACCGACTGCGTGGCATCGAGCGTCAGGCCGCGCTTGAACCGCGACTCGAACAGGCCGCTGAGGCGCTGGGTGCTGTCGCGCAAGGTCGAATGGAAGGTCAGCAACTGGTCGGCCAGCAGCTTGGCCTCGCTGGACATGTGCGCCTCGCGAGTATGCAGGTTGGCAGTATCCAGTGAACGCAAGGCGAACAGGGTACTGGCGCTGATGACCACCACCAGAATCACGGCAAGAGTGACCCCGAGTTGCGTGGCGATTCGGGCACGAGGCTTAGACATAGAAACTCCTGGCCGCCAGTTCGATCTCGGAACGGATCTACCACGCGGCATAACTATTTTTGGGCACGCAGGCGAACTTTTAGACGCAGGTATGATCGCGCAATCTTCTGTGCTTTAGGCATCGGCGCGGCGGCACGATACTTGAGCCCGCAGTCCAGTTATTTGACACGAACCCTTCAGCGCAGTATTTCCACCGCGGGAATCCGCATCGCCGCGACCTCGGCCTGCAGGAATTCGCTCAGGCGCCGCAGTCGCTCGCCGCCCGGACGCGTCTTCGGCCAGACCAGGTAATAGTCTTCGCCACTGGCCACCGCCGTGGGCCAAGGCAGGCTCAGGCGCTGCTGGGCCACGTCCTCGGCCACCATTAACAGATCACCGATAGCCACGCCATAGCCCCGCGCCGCGGCGATCATGCCCAGCTCCAAGGTGTCGAACGCCTGCCCGCCGCGGATCGACACCTGTTCGGTGAGGTTCATGCGCTGCAGCCAGCTGCGCCAGTCGCGACGGTCGGGCGTGGGGTGCAGCAACTCGGTACTGGCCAGGCGTTCGGCATCCCAGGGCGCGTCATTGATCAGCGCTGGCGAGCCCACCGGGATCAACAGTTCGGCAAACAGATGCGCCGCTTCCCAGTCCGCCGGGAAGTTGCCGTTGGACAGCAGCACCGCGCAGTCAAAGGGCTCCTGATTGAAGTCGACATGATCGATGTCCATCCAGGCGCTGGTCAGTTGCACCTCGTTGCCGGCCTGCACATGACGAAAGCGACTCAAGCGCGCCAGCAGCCAGCGCATGGTCAAGGTGGACGGGGCTTTCATGCGCAGCACATCGTCCTCGGCCTGCAGGGTATGGCAGGCGCGCTCCAGCGCCGAAAAGCCTTCGCGCACGCCGGGCAACAGCAGCCGCGCCGATTCGCTGAGCTGCAAGGCGCGGCCGCTGCGCACGAACAGGCGGCAGCCGAAATGGCTTTCAAGGGTGCGGATGTGCCGGCTGACCGCGCTTTGGGTGATCGATAACTCATCCGCCGCACGGGTGAAGGAGCTGTGGCGGGCGGCGGCTTCGAAAGCCCGCAAGGCATAGAGAGGCGGCAGACGGCTCATGAAGAACTTCCGGAATAGGCGACACGCAAGACCGATGGATGTTGAGACATGAGTATTACTCATGCCACACATCTTTTTTATCCTTTTGTGCCGCAACCTTGCAAGCGCGACAATAGACTGCCTGCCCCTGCCTATATCGTGACCTGCCATGACCTCGCCCCTCCGCGTCGAACTCAAAGCCTTGCTGCGCCTGGCAGGGCCGCTGATCGCCTCGCAATTGGCGCACATGCTGATGCTGCTGACCGACACCCTGATGATGGCGCGCTTGAGCCCCGAGGCGCTGGCTGGTGGTGGCCTGGGCGCGGCGAGCTATTCATTCGTGTCGATTTTCTGCATCGGCGTGATGGCAGCAGTCGGCACCTTGGTGTCCATGCGCCATGGCGCCGGTGATCATCTTGGTGCCGCGCGGCTGACCCAGGCCGGCCTGTGGATGGGCTGGCTGCTGTCGGTACTGGGGGCCGTGTTGCTGTGGAACCTCGGCCCGGTCCTGTTGCTGCTGGGCCAGTCCCCGGTCAACGTGGCCTTCGCCGGTCAGTTCCTCTTGCTGTTGCCCCTGGCCATGCCCGGCAACCTGAGCTTCATGGCGTTGCGTGGGTTTACCAGCGCCGTCGGCCGCCCAGGGCCAGTGATGGTCATCAGCATCGGCGGTACCGTGGTCAACTACGGGCTTAATCACGCCTTGATCGACGGCCTGTTCGGTCTGCCCAAAATGGGTCTGACCGGCATCGGGCTGGTGACCGCCATCGTCAGCACCGGCATGGCCATTCTGCTGGCCCTGCACATCGGTCGGCACCGGGCCTACGCCAGCTATCCGATCCACCAGGGGCTGCTGCGCCCCTCCGTGGCCGCGATTCGCGAACTGTGGCGCCTGGGCCTGCCGATCGGTGGCACCTATGCAGTGGAAGTCGGCGTGTTCGCCTTCGCCGCGCTGTGCATGGGCCTGCTCGGTAGCGTGCCGTTGGCGGCGCATCAGATCGCCCTGCAGATCGTTTCGGTGGCCTTCATGGTGCCAGCCGGCATGTCCTACGCGGTCACGCTGCGGATCGGCCGCCATTATGGCGCCGACCAACTGGCCAAAGCGCGCCTGGCCGGGCGCTTGGGCATCGGTGTCGGCGGGCTGGCGATGCTGGGGTTTTCGGTATTGTTCTGGCTGGCGCCGAATGCGGTTATCGGGCTGATGCTCAACGAACAGGACCCGAGCTTTCAGCCAGTGGTACAGGTCGCCCTGAGCCTGCTGGCGGTGGCAGCGTGGTTCGAGCTGTTCGATGGCGTGCAGACCATCGCCATGGGCGCGATCCGCGGCCTCAAGGATGCGCGCACGACCTTTGTGGTCGGCCTGTTCTGCTACTGGGTGATCGGCGCGCCAGCCGCCTGGTTGCTGGCGTTCCATGCGGGTTGGGGCCCGGAAGGTATCTGGTGGGGGCTGGCGATGGGCCTGGGCTGTTCGGCGATCATCCTCACCAGCGCCTTTGAATGGAAGATGCGCCGGCTGATCAAGCGGACTGCGGTCAATCCCGCCCCAGTGCCCACTGCTGCGTCGAGCTCCGCTGCAGAAACTCGGCAAACACGTCCAGAGGCAGCGCCTTACTGATCAGGTAACCCTGCACCTGATCGCAGCCAAAACCGCGCAGCAAGGCGAGTTGCTCTGCGGTTTCGACGCCTTCGGCCACCACCTGCAGGTTGAGGTTGTGGGCCAGATGGATCATGGCGTGCACCAGTTGGCGGTTCTCTTCGCGCGCCTCCATACCGGCGACGAAGCTCTTGTCGATCTTCAACAAGGCGATCGGCAAGCTGTTGAGGTGCACGAATGACGAAAACCCCGTACCGAAATCGTCCAGCGAAAAGCGCACGCCCAGCTTTCCCAGTGCATCCATGGTCTGCTTGACCTGATCGTTACGGCGCATCACGGCGGTTTCGGTCAGCTCGAATTCCAGCCAACTGGCATCGATGCCGCGCTCGCTGATCAAGCGCCCGAGGGTGACCAGCAACTGGCTGTCCTGGAACTGGCGGAACGACAGGTTGACCGCCATGTGCAGCGGCGCCATGCCGCGCTCGCGCAGGTCCTGCATATCGCGCAGGGCGCGGGAGATGACCCAGTAGCCCAGGGGCACGATCAAGCCGCTCTGCTCGGCCAGTGGCACGAATTCACTGGGCGGCAACAGCCCGCGCTCGGTGTGCCGCCAGCGCACCAGGGCCTCGACGCCGACGATTTCACCGGTGTGCAGGTTGAGCCGCGGCTGGTAGTGCAGTTCCAGCTCGTCACGGCGCAGGGCGCGGCGCAGTTCGCTTTCGAGGTCGGCGAGGCTGCGGGCGTGGCGGTTGATGCGTTCGCTGAAGACATGAAAGGTGCAGCCCTGGATATTCTTGGCCTGCTGCATGGCGATGTGCGCATGCCACATCAAGGGATCGGCGCCCGCCTTGGCGCGGGCGTGGGCGATGCCCAGGCTGCAGCCGATCAGGAGGCTTTCGCCATCGATCCAGTAGGGTTCGGACATGGCCTCGACAATCCGCTCGGCCAATACTTCCGCGCGCTGTGGGTCGCGACGGGTATCGATCAGCAGGGCAAACTCGTCACTGCCCAGGCGCGAAAGCTGGTCGCCCGGCTCCAGCTCGCCCTTGAGGCGCGCCACTACCTGGAGGATCAGCCGATCGCCGGCCTGATGACCGAGGGCATCGTTGGCGGAGCGAAAGTTGTCGAGGTCGAAATGGCCCAGGGCAATGCCACGGCCATCGTTGATTGCCAGGCGCGCCGCCAGCAGGGCCTGGAAACCCTGGCGGTTGGCGATACCGGTCAAGGGGTCTTGCTCGGCCAGGCGCTGCAGGGTGGTTTCCAACGCACCGCGCTCGCGCACATGGCGCAGGCAACGGCGCAGCGTGTCGGGACCCATCTGGCCACGTACCAGCCAGTCACTGACGCCCAGCGGCGCGGTGTCCGGCTCGGCGTCCAGCAGCAGCACCTGGGGCAGTACGCATTGCCCGGGGCCGGGCTGCAGCGGCGCCGTCGTCAGCAGGATCGCGTGCGGGTCGCCGTCGAACAAGGCGCCGACCGCCTCCCAACTCTCCGCCGACACCAGTACATAGCCATCGCCCAACGGCGCCAGGGATTCCTGCACAGCCAACGTCCATATGGCTTGATCAGCCAGGAGCAACAGGCGCACGGTTTCGACGGGCGTAGACAAGCAGACTCCTTAACACGCGTTTACAGACCAGAAAGTATCTACACGTAGCTGCTAACGACATGAATCGTAACGATTCACAGTATCAGTTACGTCCATTCATTTGAAGGTTTGTCGCATTTGTAGCCGCATCCTGCGGGAAAGTATCCAAAGCGGCAAATTTAGATGGCGAAATGTGCTCGTCAGCTCCAGACGGTCGCGGCAGATGGCGCGGACCCTGCTAAAATGCCCGGCTATTTCTCTGATCCGTCTATTCGAAATGTCCCGACTCAATCCCCGGCAACAAGAAGCCGTGAACTACGTCGGCGGCCCTCTTCTGGTGCTCGCCGGTGCCGGTTCCGGCAAGACCAGCGTGATCACCCGCAAGATCGCGCATCTGATCCAGAACTGCGGCATCCGCGCCCAGTACATCGTCGCCATGACCTTTACCAACAAGGCCGCGCGCGAAATGAAGGAGCGCGTCGGCACCCTGCTGCGAGGTGGCGAAGGCCGCGGTCTGACAGTCTCGACCTTCCACAACCTGGGCCTGAACATCATCCGCAAGGAGCACACTCGGCTGGGCTACAAGCCGGGCTTCTCGATCTTTGACGAGACCGACGTCAAAGCGCTGATGACCGACATCATGCAAAAGGAATACTCGGGCGACGATGGCGTCGACGAGATCAAGAACATGATCGGCTCGTGGAAGAATGACCTGGTACTGCCGCCCGAGGCCCTCGAAAACGCCCGCAATCCCAAGGAGCAGACCGCCGCCATCGTCTACACCCACTACCAGCGTACGCTCAAGGCGTTCAACGCGGTGGACTTCGACGACCTGATCCTGCAGCCGGTGAAACTCTTCCAGGAACACCCCGATATCCTTGAAAAGTGGCAGAACAAGGTGCGCTATCTGCTGGTGGACGAGTACCAGGACACCAACGCCAGCCAATACCTGCTGGTGAAGCTGCTGATTGGCACGCGCAACCAGTTCACCGTGGTGGGCGACGACGACCAGTCGATCTACGCCTGGCGCGGTGCCCGGCCCGAAAACCTCATGCTGCTCAAAGACGACTACCCGTCCCTGAAAGTGGTGATGCTCGAACAGAACTACCGCTCCACCAGCCGCATCCTGCGCTGCGCCAACGTGCTGATCTCCAACAACCCCCACGAGTTTGAAAAACAACTGTGGAGCGAGATGGGCCACGGCGACGAAATTCGCGTGATCCGCTGCAAGAACGAGGACGCCGAAGCCGAGCGTGTGGCCGTCGAAATCCTCAGCCTGCACCTGCGTACCGATCGGCCCTACAGCGATTTCGCCATTCTGTATCGCGGTAACTACCAGGCCAAGCTCATCGAATTGAAGCTGCAGCACCACCAGGTGCCGTATCGCCTGTCGGGCGGCAACAGCTTCTTCGGCCGCCAGGAGGTCAAGGACCTCATGGCGTACTTTCGCCTGATCGTGAACCCTGACGACGACAACGCTTTCCTGCGGGTGATCAACGTGCCGCGCCGGGAAATCGGCTCGACGACCCTTGAAAAGCTCGGCAACTATTCCACCGAGCGCAAGACCTCGATGTACGCCGCCACTGACGAGCTGGGCCTGGGCGAGCACCTGGACAGCCGCTTCACCGATCGCCTGGCGCGCTTCAAGCGCTACATGGACAAGGTCCGCGAGCAATGCGCTGGCGAAGATCCGATTGGCGCCCTGCGCAGCATGGTCATGGACATCGACTACGAAAACTGGATCCGTACCAACAGCTCCAGCGACAAGGCCGCAGACTACCGCATGGGCAACGTGTGGTTCTTGATCGAGGCCCTGAAGAACACCCTCGAGAAAGACGAAGACGGCGGCATGACCATCGAGGAAGCCATCGGCAAGCTGGTGCTGCGCGACATGCTCGAACGCCAGCAGGAAGAGGAAGACGGCGCCGAAGGCGTGCAGATGATGACCTTGCACGCCTCCAAGGGCCTCGAATTCCCCTATGTGTTCATCATGGGCATGGAGGAGGAAATCCTCCCTCACCGTTCGAGCATCGAGGCCGATACCATCGAGGAAGAGCGCCGCCTGGCCTACGTGGGCATCACCCGCGCACGACAGACGCTGGCCTTCACCTTCGCTGCCAAGCGCAAGCAATACGGCGAGATCATCGACTGCGCGCCGAGCCGTTTTCTCGATGAACTGCCCCCGGATGATCTCGCCTGGGAAGGTAACGACGACACGCCGACCGAGGTCAAGGCCGTGCGTGGCAATACGGCATTGGCGGATATCCGCGCCATGCTCAAAAGATGATTGAGCCCA
The DNA here is from genome assembly GCA_903970465.1 of Gammaproteobacteria bacterium. Lineage (GTDB taxonomy): Bacteria > Pseudomonadota > Gammaproteobacteria > Pseudomonadales > Pseudomonadaceae > Aquipseudomonas. Next base: position 15,062 of record CAJCIO010000078.1, on the reverse strand, counting down.
GAGGACCCAACGTGGAAGCCCTGCACAAGAAGATTCGCGAAGAAGGCATCGTGCTTTCCGACCAGGTACTGAAGGTCGACGCCTTCCTGAACCACCAGATCGACCCGCTGTTGATGCAGCAGATCGGCGACGAATTCGCGCGACTGTTCGCCGATTCGGGCATCAGCAAGATCGTCACCATCGAAGCCTCGGGCATCGCCCCAGCGGTGATGACTGGCCTCAAGCTCGGCGTGCCGGTTATTTTCGCCCGCAAGCATCAATCGCTGACGCTGACCGAAAACCTGCTGACGGCCACGGTGCATTCGTTCACCAAGCAGACCGACAGCACCGTGGCTATTTCGCCGCGGCATCTGAACAGCAGCGACCGGGTGCTGATCATCGACGATTTTCTGGCCAACGGTAAGGCGTCCCAGGCGTTGATTTCGATCATCAAGCAGGCCGGCGCCAAAGTGGCCGGACTGGGAATCGTGATCGAGAAATCGTTCCAGCCAGGGCGTGCCGAGCTGGATGCCCAGGGGTATCGGGTGGAGTCGCTGGCGCGGGTCAAGTCGCTGGTGGGTGGGCAGGTGACCTTCCTTTAGCAGGACCGGACTCTTCGCGGGCAAGCCTTGCTCCCACAGCACCATTGTGGGAGCAAGGCTTGCCTGCGAAGAGGCCCGCAACCACACTCAAGAGTGCGTGGCCTGCAACGCCGCCAACAGCAACCGCTGATACAGATCCTCCCGCAACCCATGGGGCTCGCTCAGCTGCATGCGCTGCAAATGCGCCGGAAACCGTGAAGGCTCCGGCGCATCCAGCGCCGCCTTGCCCAACTCGAAAATCTCGCTGAGGTGGAACTTGCTCTTGAGCCAGTTCAGCGCCCGCAGCAGGTCGCGCTCCTCCTCGGTAAAATCACATCCCAACGGGTACTCGGCGAATAGCCGAGGATGTCGGTCACGGATCCCCTGCAGGCGCTCTGGACTGTTATCGGCAAAACGCGGATCGAGCTGAAAATCCTGGCTCAGCTTGCCGGCAATCTGCGCCTCGGCGATCAGGCTGGCCTGGAAGCGCGAATCGGCGATATTGACCAGCCGCTCGACCACCACCGCATCGGTCTGCCCGCGCAGGTCGGCGATGCCGTACTCGGTGATCACGATGTCGCGCAGGTGCCGGGGGATGGTGCAATGGCCGTAGTCCCACTGCACATTGGAGCTCACCACTCCGGCCGACTCGCGCCAGCTGCGCAGCACCAGCACCGAGCGCGCATCTTCCAGTGCGTGGCCCTGGACCACGAAGTTGTATTGCCCGCCTACGCCACTGAGCACCCGGCCATTTTCGAGTTGGTCCGACACCGCCGCCCCCAGCAGAGTGACAGTGAACACCGTGTTGATAAAGCGTGCATCCCGGCGCTGCAGACGCTTGAGCGCTTCGTCACCATACAGCTCGTTGATGTAGCTGATGGCGGTCATGTCGAAGCTCGACAAGGTGTCTTTCGGCAGCTCGCGCAGACGCTCGTAAAAGCTTTGCGGGCCCAGGAAGAAGCCCCCATGCAGCACCACGCCGCCAGGCGTCGACTCGTCGAGCGTGCCGAGATTGGCCAGCGTCTGCTGCTGCACATCCGGATAGACCTTGCGCCGCATTACCCCGGCCTCGGCCAGCACCAGCAAGCCATGCACGAACATTTCGCTGCAGCCATACAGGCCGGTGGAGAACGGCTGCAAGCCGCCTTCTCGGTCGATCAGGCCTTGCCAGGGGCGAATGTCCAAGTCATCCAGCACCGCGCGGTAGCCACTGTTATCGGCCTGACGCGCCAGCAGCGCTGCGGTCAATGCATCGCCCATGGCACCAATGCCGATCTGCAAGGTGCCGCCATCCCGGACCAGGGTGCTGCTGTGCAAGCCGATAAAATGATCCTGACAGCTGACCGGCATGTTCGGCGTCGAGAACAGTCGGGTGTACTCCGACACGTCGATCAGCAGGTCGAAAGTGTCGCAGGGCACTTCGGCCCCGCCATCCATATAGGGCAACTGGTCGTGGATCTGACCGAGCATCAGCACCGTCTCACCGGCGGCACGGCGCTTGGCGATCATGGGCAGCAGGTCGAGGGTGATGTCGGGGTTGCAGCTCAGGCTTAATTTGGAAGGGTTGTCCTGATCCTGAGCCACCAGTTGCGCCACCAGGTTCAGGCCCTTGGCGTTGATGTCCCGGGCGGCATGACTGTAGTTGCTGCTGACGTAGTTCTGCTGCGCTTCGGTGCTGTGCAAAAGGCTGCCCGGCTGCATGAAAAACTGCTCGACCTTGACGTTGGCGGGCAAGGTGTCGGTGCGCAGAGCGTGGAGAAAATCGAGTTCCAGATAATCGCCATAAACGCGCTCGACGAAGGGTTCGAGAAAGCGTTTTTGCAGGCCATCGCCCAACGTCGGACGGCCCAAGGCCAGCGCCGTGTAGATGGTCAACTGGCGTTGCGGCAATTGCTGGATGCGCGCGTAGAGAGCATTGGCGAAGCGATTGGCCTTGCCGAGCCCCAGCGGCATGCCCATTTGAATGTGGGCCGGCAGACGTTCGAGGACTTCCTCGACGGCGCGGTCGATGGAGCAGATGGTTGGCATATGCAAAGGATCCGTGAGCGACTGACTCAGCTTAGGACCGCTTTGGAGGGAATGCGACTCGGTAATTACAACAGATAGGCGTGGCAGGTCCCTGTGGCAGGGGCGCTTGCTCCCGATAGGCGGGCCAGACACAGCGGCTTTGACTGACCCACTTTATCGAGAGCAAGCGCCCATGCCACAGGGCATGACAGGTACCGTGCCCTATCAAAAATTCGCGGGCGTCGCCGCACTGATCAGGCGCGCCGGAGTATCGAACGGGTTGCGAAACCGATGGGGCCGGCTGCTCTCGAAGTAATAGCTGTCACCCACCTCCAGCACGAAGGTCTCCAGGCCCACTACCAGTTCCAGACGGCCCTCGACCAGAATGCCGGTCTCCTCGCCCTCGTGGGTCAACATCTCGTCCCCGGTATCGGCACCCGGCGGATAAATCTCGTTGAGAAAGGCGATGGCACGGCTGGGATGAGCGCGACCGACCAGCTTCATGGTCACTGCTCCATCGGAAATATCGATCAGCTCGTTGGCCTTGTAGACCACCTGAGTGGGGTTTTCCGGCTGCAGCTCTTCGGAAAAGAACTCGACCATGGACATCGGGATACCGCTGAGCACCTTGCGCAACGAACTGATCGAGGGGCTGACGCTGTTCTTCTCGATCATCGAGATGGTGCTGTTGGTGACGCCCGCACGTTTGGCGAGCTCACGCTGAGACAGCCCCTTGAGTTTGCGGATGGCTTGCAGTCGTTCACCGACGTCCAATACGGGAGTCCTCCAGAGGATTTGAAAAAGTCGATTGAAACGCCATCATCGCAACAGCGTTCAATATTTACAACAGCTCGACCTTGACGAATCGTCTGAATAACCCCGCCTTCAGGGCTAGGCGTCGGAGTAAACCAGCGGTGCCCGGCGCAGATTGCAGAATATCTGATAAGCGATGGTCCCCGCCTGTAACGCGACTTCGCTGGCCAGCACGTTTTTGCCCCATAACTCCACGTGGCTGCCCAAACCTGCGGCGGGTACGTCGGTCAGATCGATGCATAGCATATCCATGGACACCCGGCCCAGCAGACGACTGCGCTGACCGGCCACCTGCACCGGTGTGCCGGTCGGCGCCACACGCGGATAACCGTCGGCATAGCCCATGGCGACCACACCGACACGCATCGGCCGATCGGTGACAAAGCCGCCGCCATAGCCGATCGGTTCGCCCGCCGGCAACTCGCGCACGCAGATCACTTTCGACTCCAGGGTCATGACTGGTCGCAGGCGCGCGGCCTGGCTCTGTGGCTCGTCGAAAGGCGTGGCGCCATACAGCATGATCCCCGGGCGGACCCAGTCGCTGGGCACTTGCGGCCAGCCGAGTACAGCCGGTGAATTGCGCAGGCTGATCTCGGCGTTCAGGCCTTCACGAGCCGCCTGGAACACGGCGAGCTGCTGGGTGCTGGCGTCGCAGTGCAGTTCGTCCGCGCGGGCGAAGTGGCTCATCAGCACGACGCGCGACACCTTGCCGCTGACCAGCAGGCGCTGGTAAGCGGCCTGGTAGTCCTTGGGGTGCAGGCCGACCCGATGCATGCCCGAGTCGAGCTTGAGCCAGACGACGATAGACTTGGCCAGCGCAGTCTGTTCGATGGCTTCAAGCTGCCACAGCGAATGCACCACGCACCAGAAATCATGCTCGATGATCAGCGCCAGCTCGCTGGCTTCGAAGATGCCCTCCAGCAGCAGGATCGGTGCAATGATTCCGGCGGCCCGCAGTTCCAGTGCTTCCTCGATGCAGGCGACGGCAAACCCGTCGGCCTCGGCTTCCAGCGCCTGGGCGCAGCGTACGGCACCATGGCCATAGGCATCGGCCTTGAGCACCGCCAGCGCACGGGCGCCACCGCTGATTTCGCGGGCCAGTTGATAGTTGTGGCGCAGGGCCTGCAGATCGATAAGAGCTCGGGCGGGACGCATGGGCGGTCTTCTTGAAAGTCTTGAAGTGTTGACTCGTTCTTGATGGCCACTTCGCGAGCAAGCCTTGCTCTGTGGGAGCAAGGCTTGCTCGCGAAGAAGCCCTTGGATCCAATACCAATCGTTAAGGCAGTGCCGCTACCACCGACAGCTCCACCAGAATCTCCGGCTCGCACAGCTTCGACTCCACCGTGGCACGGGCAGGTGCCACGCCTTTAGGCAGCCACTTGTCCCACACGCTGTTCATGCCTTCGAAGTGCGCATCGATGTCTTTCAGATAAATAGTCACGGACAGCAGACGGGTCTTGTCGGTCCCCGCCAGATCGAGCAAGCGCTCGATGTTGGCCAAGGTCTCGCGGGTCTGCTGTTCAATCCCGGCGCTCATGTCGTCACCGACCTGACCGGCGAGGTACAGGGTGCCGTTGTGGCTGACGATCTGGCTCATGCGCTCATTGGTGAGCTGGCGCTGGATGGACATGTTCTGCAGTCTCCTGGGGTTTGCTGTAGCGAGAAATATCGAGGCCTTTGGCGCTGATCTGCGGTGTTTTGCGCGCGATCAGGTCCGCCAGCAGGCGTCCGGAACCACAAGCCATGGTCCAGCCGAGGGTGCCATGACCGGTGTTGAGGAACAGATTCTTCATGGGCGTCGCACCGACGATCGGCGTGCCGTCCGGAGTAGTGGGTCGCAGTCCGGTCCAGAAGCTGGCCGCGCCGAGGTCGCCGCCCTGAGGATAAAGGTCGTTGACTATCATCTCCAGCGTTTCCCGGCGACGCGGGTTGAGCGACAGGTCGAAACCGGCGATTTCGGCCATGCCGCCGACGCGGATGCGATTGTCGAAACGGGTGATCGCCACCTTGTAGGTTTCGTCGAGGATGGTCGAGGTCGGCGCCATGGCGCTGTTGGTGACCGGTATCGTCAGTGAATAGCCCTTGAGCGGGTAGACCGGCGCGCGGATGCCCAACGGCTTGAGCAACTGCGGCGAGTAGCTGCCCAGCGCCAGCACGTAGCGGTCGGCGGTTTCCAGCTGGCCGTCGATCCACACGCCGTTGACCCGGTCACCGGCAAAATCCAGGCGTTCAATGTTCTGGCCAAAGCGGAATTCCACGCCCATGGCCTTGGCCATTTCTGCCAGGCGGGTGGTGAACATCTGGCAGTCGCCCGTCTGATCGTTGGGCAAGCGCAGGGCACCAGCGAGGATGTCGGTGACACCAGCCAGCGCCGGCTCGACCCGGGCGATGCCGGCGCGGTCGAGCAACTCGTAGGGCACGCCAGACTGCTCCAGCACGGCGATGTCCTTGGCGGCGTTATCCAGTTGCGCCTGGGTACGGAACAGTTGGGTGGTGCCCAAGGTCCGACCTTCATAGGCGATACCGGTTTCGGCGCGTAATTCATCGAGGCAATCGCGGCTGTACTCGGACAGTCGCACCATGCGCTCCTTGTTGACCGCATAGCGGCGGGCGGTGCAATTGCGCAGCATCTGCGCCATCCACAGATATTGATCGACGCTGGACGTGGCCTTGATGGCCAGCGGAGCGTGGCGCTCGAGCAGCCACTTGAGGGCCTTGAGCGGTACGCCAGGCGCGGCCCAAGGCGAAGCGTAGCCGGGCGATACCTGCCCTGCATTGGCGAAACTGGTTTCCATGGCAACCGCGGGCTGGCGATCCACCACCACCACGTCGAAGCCTTCACGGGCCAGATAGTAGGCAGTGACGGTACCGATGACACCGCTGCCAAGCACCAGAACTCGCATGTTCAATCCCTCAACGCGGAAAACCGCTGACGTAAGTTGTATTAAGCGAAGATGTGGGCAGTATAAAAAGGTACAGCCAGTGCATTTCACTATATACGCGGCTATATTTGGCGATGATTCTCGGCAAAAACCGCTTTTACGGAGGGGTATCGACCTATGCGCACCCAGCATCAGAGCAAGCGTGAACTGGACAAGATCGACCGCAATATTCTGCGCTTGCTTCAGGCCGATGGGCGTTTGTCGTTCACCGAATTAGGGGAGAAGGTCGGCCTGTCGACCACCCCGTGCACCGAGCGGGTTCGCCGCCTGGAGCGCGAGGGGATCATCATGGGCTATTACGCCCGGCTCAACCCGCAACACCTGAAGGGTAGCCTATTGGTGTTCGTCGAGATCAGCCTCGATTACAAATCGGGGGATACTTTCGAGGAATTTCGCCGGGCGGTGCTCAAGTTGCCCCACGTGCTGGAGTGCCACCTGGTGTCGGGCGACTTCGATTACCTGGTCAAGGCGCGGATTTCCGAGATGGCCTCGTACCGCAAGTTGCTCGGCGATATCTTGCTCAAGCTGCCCCATGTGCGCGAATCCAAGAGCTATATCGTCATGGAAGAGGTGAAGGAGAGCTTGAATCTGCCGATTCCGGATTGATATGTGGCGTGGCGACTAACCCCTTCGCGGGCAAGCCTCGCTCCCACAGATGCATGACGATCGTTCAGCCAACTCTTTGGGAGCACAGCTTGCTGGCGAAGGGGCCGGTACATCTCGCCCAAAACCATAGAGTCCCCCACAGGTGTCCGACCCCGGATCTGGACTGTGGGGGATCCCACAGATGCATGACGATCGTTCAGCCAACTCTGTGGGAGCACAGCTTGCTGGCGAAGTGGCCGGTACATCTCGCCCAAAACCATAGAGTCCCCCACAGGTGTCCGACGCAGGATCTGGACTGTGGGGGATCCCACAGATGCATGACGATCGTTCAGCCAATGAACTGTGGGAGCACAGCTTGCTGGCGAAGGGGCCGGTACATCTCGCCCAAAACCATAGACTCCCCCACAGGTGTCCGACGCCGGATCTGGAGTGTGGGGGTTTGGGCATCAGTCGGCGAAGGGGCCTGGCGCCTTAAACCAATACCTGGCGGGTACTCGCGATCAGCCGATGAATCAACGCCTCGGCGTGCGGATCGATCGGTTCCTCAGGGCCTCGGCCACGCGGGCACGGCAAGCTCGGCGTGGTGCCGAACAGTCGGCAGATCAGCGGCCGTTCGCCATACACGGTGCAGCCCTGGGGGCCCAGATGCACGCAGTCGAGGCGCTCCAGCGCGGCGTCCTGCTCGGCGGCGGTCTTGCGCGGCAGGCGTGCCATTTCCTCGGCTGACGTGGTCACCGGGCCGCAGCAGTCATGGCAACCGGGGACGCAGTCGAAGCTGGGAATCTGTTCGCGTAAAAAGCGGATCTTGTGGAGATTGCAACTCATGGTGCGCCTGCCGCTGTATCGAGTGCGCTATTTTGCACGCTCGGGCCGCGAGTTGCTTGCCGATCATCGCCGGGCCTATGCTGCCGTTTAATTTAGTGAACGTCGTTTCAGGATCTTGCACATGAATGCCCCAGCCCCGCATACGGACCCGCGCCCTGCGCATACCACCTCGTACTATGCCGCCAGCAGTGCGGCGCAACCGGACCATCCCGCCCTGCAAGAGCAATTGGTCGCGGATGTGTGCGTGGTGGGTGGGGGGTTTTCCGGGCTCAACACGGCGATCGAGCTGGCTGAACGCGGGTTCTCGGTGGTGCTGCTCGAGGGTCGGCGGATCGGCTGGGGCGCCAGTGGCCGCAATGGCGGGCAGTTGATCCGCGGTGTCGGCCATGGGCTGGAACAATTCACTTCGATAATCGGCAGCGAGGGCGTGCGTGCCATGACGCTGATGGGCCTCGAAGCCGTGGAGATCGTCCGCCAGCGCGTCAGCAAATATGACATCCAGTGCGACCTGACCTGGGGCTACTGCGACCTGGCCAACAAATCCCGCGACCTGGAGCACCTCAAGGAAGAAGCCGTGGCTCTGCAGAGCCTGGGCTATAGCCACGAATTACGCATCCTGGAGGCCGACCAAGTGCACACGGTGGTGGGCTCCAGCCAGTATGTCGGCGGCATGATCGATATGGGCTCAGGGCACCTGCACCCCTTGAACCTGGCGCTGGGCGAAGCGCGGGTGGCGCAGCGCCTGGGGGTGAAGCTGTTCGAGAACTCCATGGTGACGCGCATCGACTACGGCCCGCAGGTCAAGGTGCATACCGCCCAAGGCTGCGTCACTGCCAAGACCCTCGTGCTGGGCTGCAATGCCTACCTCAACGACCTCAACCCGGAACTGAGCGGCAAGGTGTTGCCCGCCGGCAGCTACATCATTGCCACCGAACCGCTGGACGAAGCAACGGCGCGACAATTGCTGCCGCAGAATTTTGCCGTGTGCGATCAACGGGTGACCGTGGACTATTACCGCTTGTCGGCCGATCGGCGACTGTTGTTCGGTGGCGCGTGCCATTACTCCGGACGCGACCCCAAGGACATCGCCGCCTACATGCGCCCCAAGATGCTCAAGGTGTTCCCGCAGCTGGCGCAGGTGAAGATCGACTACCAGTGGGGCGGCATGATCGGCATCGGCGCCAACCGCTTGCCGCAGATCGGTCGGCTGGCCAGTCATCCCAATGTGTTCTATGCCCAGGCCTATTCCGGGCATGGCCTCAACGCCACACACCTGGCCGGGCGCCTGCTGGCCGAAGCTATCAGTGGCCAGGCCAGCGAGCGTTTCGACCTGTTCGCCAAGGTGCCGCACATGACCTTCCCGGGCGGCAAGTACCTGCGCTCGCCGTTGCTGGCACTGGGGATGCTGTGGCATCGGTTCAAGGAATTGGGTTGAGCACGCAGCGTCAGGCAAGCCCCCTCGCCATACAGTTCACTCATGATCCTTCAGCGCTGCCAGAACGACTTCATTGCCTCTACCTGAGCCTGCTCCGCAGTCATGCCAATATCGTGCAACTGCTCCTCCGTCAGCCCGCACAATTGACGGCGGGTACGCAGGCAGTGCCAGAACCACTGCCAGCGGGTGAATCCTTTCGGCCGAGCTGCGGTCTTGACGCGCACGCCGTGCTGCTCTGCCTGTAATTCCTGACTCTTGAGTACTAGGCGCACATCGCTGAAGCCGCTCATTTCTCGTTCCTCCTGGGTGATGTTGCCGTAGGAAGAAGCATGACGGCGATCGTATTTTCATTACAGATCCAGAAATATCTATTTACAACCATACAGATCCGCGATTATTTTCACTGAATGGCCGATTTGCGCCAAATCTGTACTGGTTTATAGAAAAAAATCCGGAGCCGCCATGACACTTTACGTCAACCTCGCCGAACTGCTGGGCGCGCGCATCGAGCAGGGGTTCTACCGCCCTGGCGATCGCCTGCCGTCGGTGCGCGCGCTAAGTGTCGAGCACGGCGTCAGCCTGAGCACCGTGCAGCAAGCCTATCGCATGCTGGAAGACAGTGGCCTGGCGGCGCCACGGCCCAAGTCCGGCTATTTCGTCAGCCAGACCCGTACCCTCCCGGCCCTCCCCGCCACAGGCAGGCCGATGCAGCGGCCGGTAGATATCTCGCAGTGGGATCAGGTAGTCGAACTGATGCGAGCCGTGCCGCGCCAGGACGTAGTACAGCTGGGCCGCGGCATGCCCGACATCACCAGCCCTACGCTCAAGCCGCTGATGCGCGCCCTCGCCCAGCTGAGCCGCGACCAGGACATGCCCGGGCTGTATTACGACACCATCTACGGCACCCAGGCGTTGCGCGATCAGGTCGCGCGCCTGCTGGTGGACTCAGGCTGCCGCATCAGCGCCAACGACCTGGTGATCACCACCGGCTGCCACGAAGCATTGTCGAGCAGCATCCGCGCGGTCTGCGATCCGGGCGACATCGTCGCCGTCGACTCACCCAGCTTCTTCGGCGCCATGCAGACGCTCAAGGGCCTGGGCATGAAGGCGCTGGAAATCCCCACTGATCCGATCACCGGCATCAGCCTCGAAGCGCTGGAGCTGGCCCTGGAACAGTGGCCGATCAAGGCCATACAGCTGACGCCCAACTGCAACAACCCGTTCGGCTACGTGATGCCCGAAGCCCGCAAGCGCGCCCTGCTCACCCTGGCGCAACGCTTCGATGTGGCGATCATCGAAGACGATGTGTATGGCGACCTGGCGTTCAGCTATCCCCGTCCGCGCACCATCAAGTCCTTCGACGAAGATGGCCGCGTGCTGCTGTGCAGTTCGTTCTCGAAATCCCTGGCGCCGGGATTGCGCATCGGCTGGGTGGCGCCGGGGCGCTACCTGGAGCGCGTGCTGCACATGAAGTACATCGGCACTGGCAGCACCGCCACCCAGCCGCAACTGGCCATCGCCGACTTCATCGCTGGCGGTCATTACGAGCCGCACCTGCGGCGCATGCGCAGCCAGTACCAGCGCAATCGCGACATCATGATCGATTGGGTCATGCAGGCATTCCCGGCCGGCACCCGGGTCAGTCGCCCCCAGGGTGGATTCATGCTGTGGATCGAGCTGCCCGAGCATTTCGACACGCTCAAGCTCAATCGCGAACTGCTCGAGCAAAATGTGCAGATCGCTGTGGGCAGTATCTTTTCGGCCTCCGGCAAGTACCGTAACTGCCTGCGCATGAATTTCGCCTCGCGCCCCGATGCCCGTATCGAAGCGGCGGTAAAGACAGTCGGAGCCGAAGCCGCCCGCCTGCTGGCCGAACAGGATGCGACCACCGCATGATCCACCGTGCAAAGATGGCCGGCGCTGCACAACTTTCGCGCCGGGCCCCGGTCAGACATGCACGCCAGTCCCAAGGTCAAGGATCACAACGTTTGAAAACCCCATGGTTCGCGCTATTGCTGGCATGCCTGGCGCTCGGTCTCGCCGGTTGCAGCAGCAAGCCGGGTCCGCATACGTACAGCGAGATGCTGCGTCCTGAGACCTCCAGCTTCGGCCGTTCGGTACTGGCTGAAGCCCAGGCGCACCCCGGGCAGTCCGGGTTTCGCCTGCTGCCCAACAGCGGTGAGGCGTTTCGGGCACGCGCCGAATTGATCCGCAATGCCCAGACCAGCCTCGACCTGCAGTACTACATCGTCCAGGACGGCCTCAGCACCCGCCTCCTGATCGCAGAATTGCTCAAGGCGGCAGACCGTGGGGTACGCGTGCGCATCTTGCTGGACGACACCACCAGCGACGGCATCGACGAGTTCATCGCCACCCTCGCCGCCCACCCGAACATCCATATCCGCTTGTTCAATCCGCTGCATCTGGGGCGCATGACTGGCACCACGCGCGCTCTAGGGCGGCTGATGAACCTGTCGCAGCAGCACCGGCGCATGCACAACAAGCTGTGGCTGGCAGACGACGCCATGGCCATCGTCGGCGGTCGCAACCTGGGCGACGAATACTTCGACGCCGAACCCAATCTCAATTTCACCGACATCGACCTGCTCGGTGCCGGCCCTGTGGCACGGCAACTGGGCTACAGCTTCGACCAGTACTGGAACAGCTCGCTGAGCCGGCCGATCGGCGAGCTGCATGGCCGCCTGACCCGCAAGGACCTGAACCAGGTGCGCAGACAGCTAGACGCCGCGTTGGTCAAATCACGCGGGGCCAACCACACGCTGTACGACCAGTTGATGAGCTATCAGGCCAGGCCGCAGATGAGCGTGTGGCGTCAAGAGATGATCTGGGCACCCAGCCAGGTCATGTGGGATGCACCGAGCAAGGTGCTGTCCCAGGAGCCGGACCCACATCTGCTGCTGACCACGCAACTGCTGCCAAAGCTTGAAAGCGTCAAGCACGAGCTGATCCTGATATCCGCCTATTTCGTGCCCGCACAGCCGGGACTGGTGTTTCTTACGGGCATGGCCGATTCCGGGATCGATGTCAGCCTGCTCACCAATGCCCTGGAGGCCACCGACGTGCCAGCGGTGCACGGCGGCTATGCGCCGTATCGCAGGGCACTGCTCGAGCATGGCGTGCACTTGTATGAATTGCGTCGCCAACCGGGTGACGATGGCCGTGTGCGCTACCGCAGCGGTTCGGAATCGAGCCTGCACAGCAAGGCGATGATCCTCGACCGGCGCATGACGTTTATCGGCTCGTTCAATTTCGACCCGCGATCGGTGCTGTGGAATACCGAGGTCGGGGTGATGGTCGACAGTCCCGAGCTGGCCGAGCACGTGCGCAAGCTGGCGTTGCAGGGGATGTCGCCGGCGCTGAGCTATCACGTGCAGTTGCAAAACGACCAGATGGTCTGGGTGACCGAGGACCACCAGCGCATGCACACGCTGACGACCGAACCGGGGGACTGGTGGCGGAGGTTCAACGCGTGGTTTGCGAAATCGGTGGGGCTGGAGCGGATGCTTTGAAGGATGGGGATCTTGCGGGTCTCTTCGCGGGCACTGCCCGCGAAGCGTTTGATGTGTAATGGGCCCGGGATGATTTACAACTTGATCCAGGTCGATTTCAGCTCAGTGTATTTGTCGAACGCATGCAGCGACTTGTCACGACCGTTGCCCGACTGCTTGAAACCACCGAAAGGCGCCGTCATGTCGCCGCCATCATATTGGTTGACCCACACGCTGCCGGCCCGCAGCGCCTTGGCGGTCAGGTGCGCGCGGGAGATATTGGCCGTCCACACTGCTGCGGCCAGGCCATACTGAGTGTCGTTGGCAATGGCGATGGCTTCTTCGTCGCTGTCGAAGGTAATCACCGACAGCACCGGCCCGAAGATCTCTTCTTGGGCGATGCGCATGGCGTTGGTCACACCGTCGAAGATCGTCGGCTCGACATAGGTGCCCCCCGACTCCTGCAAGGTGCGCTTGCCGCCCGCGACCAGCTTGGCACCGTCACTGTGGCCGGCTTCGATATAGGACAGCACGGTGTTCATCTGCTGGGTATCCACCAACGCGCCGACATTGGTGGCCGGGTCCAGCGGGTTACCCGGCACCCAGCCCTTGAGGGCCTCGATCACCAGTGGCAAAAATTTATCCTTGATCGAGCGCTCCACCAGCAAGCGCGAGCCCGCAGTGCAGACCTCGCCCTGGTTGAAGGCAATGGCACTGGCAGCAGATTCGGCGGCGGCTTGCAGGTCCGGCGCGTCGGCGAAGACGATGTTCGGGCTCTTGCCACCGGCCTCCAGCCACACGCGCTTCATGTTCGACTCGCCGGCATAGATCATCAGTTGGCGGGCGATCTTGGTCGACCCAGTGAATACCACGGTGTCGACATCCATGTGCAGGGCCAGCGCCTTGCCGACCGTATGGCCGTAGCCTGGCAGCACGTTCAGTACGCCTGCGGGGATACCCGCCTCGATGGCCAGCGCAGCGATGCGGATGGCAGTGAGCGGGGATTTTTCAGACGGTTTGAGGATCACCGAGTTACCGGTGGACAGCGCCGGCCCGAGCTTCCAGCACGCCATCATCAGCGGGAAATTCCACGGCACGATGGCCGCCACCACACCCACCGGCTCACGGGTCACCAGGCCTAGCTGGTCGTGGGGGGTCGCCGCCACCTCATCATAAATCTTGTCGATGGCCTCGCCACTCCAGCGCAGCGCGTTGGCGGCGCCGGGGATGTCGATGCCGAAGGAGTCGCTGATCGGCTTGCCCATGTCCAACGTTTCCAGCAGGGCCAGCTCTTCGGCGTTCTGCTTCAACAAGTCGGCGAAGCGAATCATGATGTTCTTGCGCTTGACCGGGGCCAGGCGCGACCAACTGCCTGCAGCGAAGGTGGCACGGGCGTTGGCCACGGCCAACTCGGCATCTGCCGCCTCGGTGCTGGCGACGCTAGTCAGCAATCGGCCATCAATCGGGCTGATGCACTCGAAGGTCGCCTTGGACACCGCATCGGTGTATTGGCCGTTGATGAACGCGCGACCTTCGATTTTCAGCTGCTGGGCCTTTTGCTCCCAGTCAGCACGTGTCAGGGTGGTCATTACGAATCTCCTTCGAGTGTGGATATCGAGCCCGAGCGCCGTGCGGCGTACGGATAACTGAAAAGGGCTGCGGGCCTTGATCGCTCCCACAGCGTCAGCCACCCTAAACCACCGACACCGGCATTTTCAATATATTTGACAGATCAGGGTCAAAGCCGCTGCCATGTGCGTTTTATCAAACAATCCAGCCCATCAGACACGGAGCCCTTGCCATGAACATCGCGCAGATCGTTGACTTCAGCATCAACACCCCACCCGCCCAGCGCTATAGCCCGGCACCGGAAAAAGTCCTCAAGGGCCAGCCCGAGCAGACGGTCTTCGAGCACTACAACAGCCCCTGCGGGCAATTCGGCGCGGGCGTTTGGGAAGGAGCCGTGGGTCAGTGGTCAGTCAACTACACCGAGCACGAGTACTGCGAAATCGTCCAGGGGGTGTCGGTGCTGCGCGACCTCGATGGCGAAGCCAAGACGGTGCGGGCCGGCGACCGCTTCGTGATTCCGGCAGGCTTTCGTGGCACCTGGGAGGTGCTGGAGGCGTGCCGCAAGATCTATGTGGTGTTCGAGCAGAAGTAATGAATATCTAACGCAAGCAGGCGGCGGGAGAGGCTCAGGCTTGTAGAGGTGTCCAGTCGGACACTCTCTACTATTTGCCAGGAGGCGCCCAATGACCATCACTATCCAACCCCATTACACCGATAACGAAATCGTCGAGATGATCAGCGATGTAATCGGCCTGCCCTATACCGAAGCGCTGCGCGAGTGCGTCGAGGCGCGGAC
>CAJCIO010000077.1 GCA_903970465.1 Gammaproteobacteria bacterium | reverse complement strand
GGTGTCCAGATCAGCCCCGGGCATACCGCGTTGACGCGGATATTCCGGGCGGCATATTCAAGCGCGGCGCTCTTGGTCAGGCCGATCACACCGTGCTTGGCAGCGTGATAATTGGCGCGCTCTGCACCTCCCACCAGGCCTCCCAGCGAAGAGCAGTTCACGATGGTGCCGCTGCCCCGACGACGCATGTGTTCCAGCTCGAACTTCATGCAGGCCCAGACGCCTCGAAGGTTGATGGACATCACGCGGTCATAGTCGTCGACGGTTGCGTCGGCGATTTCGGCCAGGATGTTCTGGATACCCGCATTGTTGAACGCCGCGTCGAGTTGCCCGAATGTAGCGATGGTCTCTTCGACCATGGCCTCGACCTGGTCGATGTCGGCAACATCACAGCGAAGGCCGATCGCCTGGTGGCCGGCAGCTACCAGTGCCTCGGCCTGTACTCGTGCGGCGTCTCCATTGACGTCTGCCAGCGCGACCGACGCTCCAGCCTGGGCGAACGCTTTGGCGGTCGCCAAACCGATGCCCGAGGCTGCACCGGTAACCAATGCAACTGTGTTCTCAAACGAAAAGCTCATCGAAAATTCCTCGATTTTAATGGTGATCAGATCTAGGAGTGGCCCCCACACAGGCCGCACTCAGCAGGCAGCCAAGCCCGCAGATACCCACCACCAGCCCCATGGGCCATGGGTTGGGAGATCAGTGAGCGCTGGCGCAGGAGTGTTCAAGTCCGCCCACGCTAATCAACCAGGAAGGCCCTGAATACCGGGCAAATTCGGGATGTTCTACTGAGCCGCACTCATCAATTGCTGAGAGCATCGTTCTAAGGCGGCTGCATGCATCAGCACGTGCGCGGAGTGATATTGATGAGCGGGGCTCATCGGATCATGTTGGTTTTAGCCGGTAGTCCCAGCGAGGATCCTCATTTAGCGTGTCAGCTCCGCCCACTGAGCAGGAGCTTGTCCATGAGCGTACTCATCAAAACGTCGTCGCTGGCCGCAATCATGCTGTGCACCGCGATGTCTGCCCATAGTGCTGATATTCCCAAAGAACAGGCCATGGCCATCAGCCGAAATGGCGAGCAAGCTTCGATCATGGGTGCACCTGCCAACTTTGTCGGGAATGCGCGAATTGATCCGCTCTTCGCCGCTCGTGCGCCATCGACCGTCTCAGCCGGCGCCGTGACTTTCCAGCCAGGAGCCCGATCGGCCTGGCACACTCATCCAAAAGGACAGACGCTGATCGTCACTGCGGGTACCGGTTGGGTACAGCAAGTGGGCGGCGAGAAAACAGTGATCATGCCCGGTGACGTGATCTGGACGCCGCCGGGTGTCAAGCATTGGCATGGCGCTACGGCCACCACCGGCATGACTCACATGGCGATCCAGGAAGCGGTCGACGGCAAGAATGTAGAATGGATGGAGCCCGTCACCGAAGCCCAATACGAGGCCTCTCGGTGAGCTTCGCGAAGGCGGGTATCGCCTGCTTCAGCCTGATGCTGGCTGCCTGCTCGACGACGAGCCGCGTGTCTAGCGAAGCGGCGCCAGTCCCGACGCTGGATGACATGCGTGCGGTATCTCCGGCGCTGGCCCATAACACCCAGTCCACTCTGCTTGGGGAGGTGTGGAAACGACCAGGCCTGTCACCCCGCGATCGCAGTCTGGTCACGCTGGCACTCCTTATTCCCAAACAGCCAACGGTGGCTGGCCCAACGTGTTTACCGCCGTGCCGGTAGTCAACGACGTATTCACCAGCCGACAGAAATCCTGAGGACAACGCAAGGCTTGAGCCTTGCTCATTGCGGCTTGCGACTCACCGGATGAATCAAGCGCGCACCCGCCGTGACTTTGAAAAGAACTGCCAGCTACTCGCCGAGTGGCTGGATTTCTCGGATAAGGTCGATCAGCAAGCGTAAGCCTGTCGGGAGTTGCCGGTGGCTAGAGAAGTACATGTGGAAACCCGGTGCGACGCTCGCCCAATCGTCCAGAACGGTAACGACCTCTCCACCTTCCAACAGAGGCCGCATCGCGGGCTCAGGTGCATACATCAGGCCGGCACCGTTGCGCACCAGGGAGAGGCCCACACGAGTTTCATCAATCGTAATCATCCCAGGAACGGCGATCGCGACCTTTTGCTTACCTTTTTCGAACTCCCAGTCGTACATCGCGCCATTGCCGAGGCGAATGCGCAAGCAGCGGTGGTTGTGCAGCTCCTCAGGGTGCTTGGGCACTCCAAATCGTTCGAGGTAATCGGGTGTTCCGGCGACGACCCAGCGAATGTCCGAGGATAGGCGCTGAGCAATCATGTCTTCAGGGACAGTCCCACCATAGCGGATACCCGCGTCATGGCCTCCACCAATCACATCGACGATAAGGTTCGTCACCGTCAGGTCTACCTGGATTTCCGGATACCGTTCCATGAAGATCGGCAGCACAGGGCCGAGCAAGAGGTCAGCGGCATCGCTCAAAATGTTCAAGCGAATGCGGCCCGTTGGTTCGTCCCGAAACTTGTTCAGGATATCCATGGCATCGTCGATTTCTTTCATCGGGGTGCTGATCACCTGATGCAACCTTTCGCCCGCATCAGTCAACGTAACGCTTCTCGTCGTTCGATTCAGTAACCGCACCCCAATTCGCGTCTCAAGCCCCTTGATGGCATGACTCAGCGCAGAGGCACTGATCCCAACTTCCTGACCCGCTCGGCTAAAGCTTTGGTGACGGGCAATGGCGAGGAAATAAACAAAATCAGCGAGGTTCGCGCGGCTGACGCTCATGAAAAGTCCTTGGCTGCAAAGATGAGCGACCTACAGATCGCCAGTTAGCTGGATTCTACCTGCCATGAAAGCCGGTGTTATTGAGTATCCCTCACTGAACCACAGCAAATAGCTCATCAGTTCACCTCAATAGGCCAGCCATTGACGATCCATTTCTGCCCTACTTGCGCTGTTTAGGCTTTGTAGCGCACCGCCTCCACAAAAGCGCCGAGTGCCGGGATTGCTGATGGCCGGAACGTTTCGCGGAAGACATCCGTAGGACTTTCTTCTGATCAAGTTTTTTGGAAGCTCGTTAGCACATTTGGTGCTACCACCCGGTAGCCGAAAATTGGAACCTCGTCTGCCCCGGGCAACCTAATCTCTGCATGCGCATTTAGCGCATCAACATGGCTGCCTCTTGGGCCTGAGCCGGGCCGTCCAATCGGAGAGTTTGAAATGACCGACGTTCATAAAGAAACCATCAAGGTACTCAATGACCTGATCGAGACCTCGAAGGATGGGGAAGCTGGCTTCAAGGATCTGGCTGAACACACCAAGAACGACCACCTACGCACTGTGTTCACCAGCCGAGCTGCCGATACCGCTAGCGGGGCTGCAGAGCTGCAACGTCTGGTGAGAGGCCTTGGCGGCGATCCTGAGACGACCACGAGCGTCAGTGGCGATCTTCATCGTCGCTGGGTGGATCTGAAGTCGGCAATCACTGGTAAGGATGATGCCGCGCTGCTCAACGAAGCAGAGCGTGGAGAGGACGTGGCCAAGAAGAGCTACAGCAAGGCACTGGAAAATCAGGATCTGACTCCGGACATCCGTGCCGTGATTCAAAAGCAATATGACGGTGTGCTGCGCAATCACGACCAGATCAAAGCGCTACGTGATCAAGCACGCGCGCAGAAATGAGCCGATGGCCCAGGTACCATCAGGTTTCCTGGGCCACAATGCTTGTCCTTTTACCTGTACGCAAACCCCGTCACAACTTGCCGATACTACATCTTCTCCCCGAAACGTCCCATCGATCCATTCGTCAACAAGCACCGTGTTACAACGCCAGATTCTTGAGGTTGGTGAGGCGCTCAAAGCGCAGCAACTGCAGGCTTGGCCACCACCTCCCCGGACTCGATCCTGTGTTCGTATCTGACCACGTGCAGCTTGGCTGATACGCGCAAGTG
This sequence comes from Gammaproteobacteria bacterium, assembly GCA_903970465.1. GTDB lineage: Bacteria > Pseudomonadota > Gammaproteobacteria > Pseudomonadales > Pseudomonadaceae > Aquipseudomonas. The sequence continues at coordinate 5,366 of CAJCIO010000077.1, read as the reverse complement.
CAGCACATCCTCATGTGCCGCCGGGAGCAAGTGGCGCCATGCCTCAAATTGCTTGTACCTCATACAACAGGTTCATCACTGATCTTTGTGCCAGGGATGGTTTCTGCGAATCCAGCGCCGAACAACCGCGCGGCAGTTTCAAAACCTGCCTGGCGTTCGCCCTCCATTACCCGGCGCGCCGCATCCACTGCGGCGAGAGGGGTAAACGAGTAGCCGTTGACAGTTTCGATCCGCGAGCGTGCGAGTTCGCCGTTGGCCCCTACAACTTCCGCCACTGCACGGGCTCTATGCGCATCACGGTGAGCAACGTCGGGCTCATCAGGTAGCTGCCCTGGATCACCTGCGGGAAAGGCCTCCCCGGAAATGTGTACGTACATGGCGATATTGGCGATACCTGTGGAATGCCATGCAGTAACCAGATCTCCAAATGGCAACGGCGCGCAAAGAACCGGGCCGTCGCCAAAGTCAAAATTACGAGGTTGCGCCTCCGGGGTTAAAACAAGTTTGCCATCGACGCGGGACAAAGGGCCTGCACCAATTATCTCGCTGACGCTTTTAGCGGAACCACGCGACATGGAGCCAGGTACCTGAAGCGCTATGCTCAGGGCCTGTGGATTGGTGACCCGTGCTCCGACATGTACAGCCAGGCTGTCAGTGGTCGCAACGTCCCACCCAACGCCGGGAAGCAGCATCACGCCGGACTTTGCCGCCTTGACGCCGAGCTGTTCCGCAAGGCGGTAAACGTTGATCTCTGCGGTGATGTCCAGATAGTCGATGCCGGCGCTGATGCAAGCATTCATCAAGGCCTCTGCTGTATGCGCGAAAGGCCCTGCAAAGTTCAGAAGAACTGTAATGCCATCCAAAGACCGTTCGGGATGGTCATTCAAGGTGAATACCCTGTACGGTACACCAAGCTGTGTAGACAGCGCCTTCAACGGCTCTGCGTTACGCCCGGCGATTTCGAAGTTCAGTCCCAGCGCCTTAGCGCGTTCTGCTGCCATGCGACCGGTATAGCCAGTGGCGCCGTAGATCAAAAGTGTGCCCATGAGGGTTACTCCGCTGTGGTTTGGATGAGTGACCACAGTAGAGGGCGGTGAAAGCGCGGACGATGGGATTCCTACCCCGCGCTTGCCTGTTTCTCCTTTTCGCTTATTACGCAATAACGACGGAGATCACCATGCTGTCCATCGAAACACCACTGAACGAGTTGCGCCGTCTCGCCTCGACGGCAGAGAACCGCATGACTGAAACGGGCATTCCCCGCGTCTCGATGATTCAAGGGGATGTTCCCAAGCATTTGCTGGCTGCTGTTTACGCACCCATGATCAATCTGATTTTGCAGGGCAGCAAAGCAATGACCGTTGGCGAGCACACCTTGCGCTACGATCCGGCCACCTACTTTGTGATGTCAGTCGATTTACCCGCCGTGGGCACCTTGCATCCTGCCCCGACTGGGGAGCCATATCTGGCTGTGAGCCTGACACTTGATCCGATGGTGCTTTCCACACTGATAGCCGATCTGCCCAAAAGTACAGAGGTTTTCGAGGCAAACGCCGGGTTTTCAGTCGCAGCCGTTACCCCGAAATTGATGGACGCATGGTTGCGCATGTTGAGCTTGATGGAGACGCCAGATGAAGTCGCGGCACTGGCCCCGATCTACGAGCGTGAAATTCTCTTTCGGGTGTTACAGGGGCCACATGGCTGGATGTTACGTGACATCGCTGCGCCGGACACAGCCATGGCCAAAGTCAGCATGGCGATTCAGCACATACGTAGAGACTTTGCCGACCCCATCAGGGTAGAGAGCCTCGCCAGCAAGGCCGCCATGAGCGTTTCGGCGTTTCATCGCCACTTCAAATCCATCACCACTCTGAGCCCTTTGCAATATCAGAAGCGGGTTCGATTGCTTCAGGCCCGAACGCTGATGATGACCAACCCCGGTAACGTCAGCAGTGCCGCTTTCGAAGTGGGTTATGAAAGTGTCAGCCAATTTACTCGTGATTACGCGCGTGTATTCGGCCTCCCTCCAGCGCGAGACGCCGCCAGGATTCAGGAGGAGGTGAAGCCGTCAAGGGCTGACTGAATGGTAGAGGCGTAACGCGAGGTACACGCGCTATGGCAGAGCAGGGCCGCTAAATCCATCCGCTGCGCGCCCCCCAAGACCGCTCGTTACGCCCTGATTATTTAGTATCCAACCCCACGTACGCCGCCCGACGCTCTGATTGATTCCCCAGTCACCCAGTGGGAATCCTCGGATGCCAGAAAGACGGCCAACGGCGCAATATCTTCAGGCTCACCAAAACGGCCCAGCGGCGTACCTGCGATCAGTTTCTCGCCAAACTCCCCATCGAAATTGCCTTTGGTGAGCGGCGTGTTGGTGTGACCTGGCAGTATGGAGTTGACTCGGATGCCTTTCCCTCCAAGCTCACGCGCCAAGGCAAAGGTCAACGTATCCACCGCGCCCTTGGTTGCCGAATAGACGCTTGAGGCCAAGTACGGATCGGTGCTGAGGATGGAGCTGATATTAATGACGCTGCCCTTCCCGTCAAACAGTTTCACTGCCTCACGGACTGCCAGCAGATAACCCAAAACATTGACGTTGAATTGATGATGGAACGCTTCCTCGGTGAGGTCTTCAATCATCTGAAATACCGCAACGCCCGCGTTATTCACCAGAATATCCAGGGTGCCGAACTCACCACCAACGGTCTTGAACAAGCGCGTTACATCAGCACTTTTGCTCATATCCGCCTGTACGGCGACAGCGGTACCGCCGTGCTCCTGGATGTAGCCAACAACCGCGTCGGCCTCTTGTTTGCTGGAGGCGTAATTGATAACAACTGTAGCGCCTTGCGCGGCCAAGGCCTTAGCGATGCCTGCGCCGATACCTTTGGAGGCGCCAGTAACAACGGCAATTTTTCCTTCAAGTTTCATGGGGTGACCTTCTTGAGTTGGCTGATGATTTGTAGAACTCGCTTCGGTGAAGGGTTCAGCCCTTTCCGCCTGCCAACAGTATTCAGTCAACGTCCCATCAAACCTTTGCCGGTTCCTGTCCAATCCTTGCCTGTTCTTACCAACTTGCTTACGCTGCGCCAGGGAATACGCCATGTCGCGACCCTCCCATCACATCCGTGTACCGCTCAACATCGTCATGGGCTCACAGGCTTGTATGAACGCCCTAGGTCGACCTTTGGCGTTTGCAGCGCTCAGAACGACCGTACCATTCTGCGCGCTCCAGTTGCCGCACGACCATGCGTGAAGAGATACCCGAACCCAAATTTGCAGGAAGCGAAAATTGAGAGTCAGTAAATTAGGTATTGGCCTGGTGGGTATTTATCTGGTGATCACCGCTCTATGTGTGACCCTGGCGCTATGGCCGAATGGTGATGATAAAGGAGCGTTTGTTTTGCTCCAGGTGCCGGTGATTTTAGCCGTAACATTCATGCAGTATTTCCCAGGCTTAATGGTAGAGGAAATGTCTTGGACAACCGCCTATACGCTATCTTTACCGGCTACAGCCTTCATTCTTTATCTGGGCGGCTGGGCCATTGAGTCAGTAATTAGATATCTCTGGTTACGGCTGTATGCGAGCCTATCGGGTCAGTAGCCTAGCCACCTGATCGGTTCAGGGGCACCGTCACTCGATGCTAGGATACGGAAACAAGCTGGGCGCCCGCCCAGCCCGTATTCTGTGCCTGATGGTGCCATAGTGGGTAACCCAAACCTCCTGCAAATCCTCCCAGCCGTCATCACTGTCGTCGAACTGGTCAGAAGAACCTGATCAAGGCAGACCCACAAGCGTTTGAATTCCAGACCCAGGGCGCTCCCGGTAGCAGTACTGCAATGTATGCGCGGAATAAGCCACCCACCAAGTGAAGCGTGTTCGAAAGACCATTGACATCAAAGTGCCACTGGTCGTATTTCCAGCCGCAATCCGCAATCGACATCCAGAACACGGGTCCATCGCCGATACCAAGGTGAACGCCTCAGACCGAATTTGTCATGTTGCCACCATCGCCCTCCTCCTCTCATGGTTTTGTAGCACAGCGTTCGATGCTGAGTCTGGCCGTACTGATGGCTGTGCTGTTCCTGGTCGCCATCTGTTCACTGATCTACATCGCCCGGAATGAGAACGCCCATTTTTATGAGCACAGTATCGGCGACGCAAAGAAGGCACTGGCCGCCAGCCAGGAGTTGACTGGCAGCGCGCTGCGGGACTACGCCTCCTGGAATGATGCCTACCGCTACATGGGCGGCACTCGCACGGCTTTCGACAAAATGGCCACGTCGCTTTACCGCAACCACTTCATTGAAGGCGCATTTATCGTCAACCCACAGGGCGGCACCCGTTATGCGCTGATCCAGGGAAAGCCGAGCCAGCAGTCGATCAACACCTATGTGGCCGGGGACTTGCGGCCGTTATTTGAGACTGCGCGCAGCGTTGCGGATACAGACCATGTCAGTCTCGGCTACTACGCCGTAGGCGGCGAGCCTGCAGTGGTCTACGCCATCGCACTCAGGCCCGCACAGGTCCCGGCCAATGTCACCGATCACCCACTGTCATTGCTGGTGTACGTCGACCTGATCGACGCTTCACAGCTAAGCAAATGGCAAGACGACTATGACTTGGCGGACCTCAGCGCCAGGCTCGGCGACCAGCCGCCCACCACCCCGACCTACCTGGTGAGCTACGGTCAAGGCGGCAGCTCGCTGCAACTGCGCTGGGACGGCGAGCCACCAGGGGATACGCTGCTACACAGCGCAATTCCGATCACTTGCACCCTGATGTTGAGCTTCGGGCTGATCGCCACCTTTTTCTACCGCTCGGCGCTGCAGTCGATGGTTCTGCTCGACCAGAGCCGTGAGCGCATCGAGCACCTGGCACACCACGACCCTCTCACCGGCCTGGCAAACCGAGCCTGCCTCCAGCAGCATCTGGAACATCTGCTATCCGCCGGGGTGTCGGCAAATGCGCCGCTGTACCTGCTTAGCCTGGACCTGGATCGTTTCAAGCCGATCAACGATCTGTTCGGCCATGCCACCGGCGATGCGGTACTTTGCGAGCTGGCCCGAAGGCTGCATCAGCTTGCGCAAGATACTGACCTGGTGGCGCGCATAGGCGGCGACGAGTTCGTATGGGTGGTCAGCGCTCCGACCGGCAATATCGATGCGTTGTGCGAACTGCTGTGTGCAAGCTTCTCGGCCCCTATTCGAGTCAATGGTAGCCAAGTGGCAGTCGGCGTGAGCATCGGAGTGGCCGTGGCGCCGACCGACGCCACCCTGCCCTCGGAGCTGCTGCGTCTTTCCGACATCGCACTGTACGAAGCCAAGAACGCAGGGCGTGATAACTGGAAGTTCTATGCTCC
>CAJCIO010000076.1 GCA_903970465.1 Gammaproteobacteria bacterium | reverse complement strand
CAAGGCGATCGGCACGGTGTTCGCCAAGTCGCAGCTGGTGATTCGTCGCGCTGACGAGAACACTTGGGAGCTGCTGATCCGCCGCAGCTTTGCCGATTACTGGTGGTTGTGGTTGCAAGATGCTTCGGCCGAGTTCGGGCTAGAAATCAAGGCCTGACCTGACGGCCCCTTCGCCGCCGAACGCGCACCCCCGCTCCCACAATGGATCGCCTGTAGGAGCAAGGCTTGCCCGCGAAGAGGCCCGAACTGATACGCCGCAGAGTGCATGTGCTAGCCGCTTCACAGGCCCCCACAATGGATCACCGTACACCTGTGGGAGCAAGGCTTGCCCGCGGAGAGGCCCGCAAGCACGCCCCCTATATCAAGGAACCCCGCCATGAGCCGCGCCCCCGATACCTGGATTCTCACCGCCGACTGCCCCAGCCTGCTGGGTACGGTGGATGCCGTCACCCGCTATCTGTTCGAGCAGAACTGCTACGTCACCGAGCATCATTCGTTCGATGACCGCCTGAGCGCGCGCTTCTTCATCCGCGTCGAATTCCGCCAACCCGACGGTTTCGACGAGCAAGCCTTTCGCAGCGGCCTGAGCGAGCGTGGCCAGCAATTCGGTATGGTCTTCGAGCTGACTCCACCGCAGTTCCGGCCCAAGGTGGTGATCATGGTCTCCAAGGCCGACCACTGCCTCAACGACCTGCTCTATCGCCAGCGCATCAACCAGCTGTCCATGGATGTGGTCGCGGTGATCTCCAACCACCCCGACCTCGAACCCCTGGCGACCTGGCACGGCATCCCGTACCACCACTTCCCCCTCGACCCCCACGACAAGCCCGCGCAAGAGCGCAAAGTGCTTGAGGTGATCGAGCAGACCGGTGCCGAGCTGGTGATTCTCGCCCGTTACATGCAAGTGCTGTCGCCCGAGCTGTGCCGCCGTCTGGATGGCTGGGCGATCAATATCCATCACTCGCTGCTGCCCGGTTTCAAAGGCGCCAAGCCCTACCATCAGGCCTACAACAAAGGCGTGAAACTGGTCGGTGCGACCGCGCATTACATCAACAACGACCTCGACGAAGGCCCGATCATCGCCCAGGGCGTGGAAGTTGTGGACCACAGCGCCTACCCTGAAGACCTGATCGCCAAGGGGCGCGACATCGAATGCCAGACGCTGGCCCGCGCGGTGGGATTTCATATCGAGCGGCGGGTGTTCCTCAACGCTAATCGCACGGTGGTGTTGTAGCCGTTTTATAGGTCGTTCATGCCGGCGCCTTCGCGGCCAAGCCTTGCCCCCACAGCGGATTCTCGTCCACCTGTGGGAGCAAGGCTTGCCCGCGAAGAGGCCCTCACATTCAACACAGCAACACGGGATTGACCACTGCCCAGCAACACCCCAATCCCGCGCTGCCATTCACAGCAGTAGATCCAAGCAAGCCAGTAACACTCTTTTCCAAAAATAATAGAGGTGAACGCATGTCTGATAATCGTGGTGTGGTGTATCTCGGCAACGGCAAGGTCGAGGTGCAATCTATTCCCTTCCCGAAAATGCAGGACCCGCGCGGCAAGCGCATCGAACACGGGGTCATCCTGCGCGTGGTGTCCACCAACATCTGTGGCTCCGACCAGCACATGGTCCGCGGCCGTACCACCGCTCAGGTCGGCCTGGTGCTCGGCCACGAGATCACCGGCGAAGTGCTGGAAGTCGGCCGTGATGTCGAGCACATCAAAGTCGGCGACCTGGTCTCGGTACCGTTCAACGTCGCCTGTGGCCGCTGCCGCAGTTGCAAGGAACAACACACCGGCGTGTGCCTGACGGTCAACCCGGCCCGCCCGGGCGGTGCCTATGGCTATGTCGATATGGGCGACTGGGTCGGCGGCCAGGCTGAATTCGTACTGGTGCCGTATGCCGACTTTAACTTGCTCAAACTGCCGGATCGCGACAAGGCCATGGAGAAGATTCGCGACCTGACCTGCCTCTCCGACATTCTGCCGACCGGTTACCACGGCGCGGTGACGGCCGGCGTAGGGCCTGGCAGCAGCGTGTACATCGCCGGTGCCGGCCCCGTCGGCCTCGCGGCGGCTGCCTCGGCACGGTTGCTGGGCGCCGCGGTAGTCATCGTCGGTGACGTCAACCCGGCCCGCCTGGCCCACGCCAAGTCTCAGGGCTTCGAGATCGCCGACCTGTCCACCGATACCCCGCTGCACGAACAGATCGCCGCTTTGCTGGGCGAGCCGGAAGTGGATTGCGCGGTCGATGCGGTGGGCTTCGAAGCCCGCGGCCACGGCCATGTCGGCGCCAAGGCCGAAGCCCCGGCCACCGTACTCAACTCGTTGATGGGCGTGGTGCGCGTGGCGGGCAAGATCGGTATCCCTGGCCTCTACGTCACCGAAGACCCAGGCGCGGTCGACGCTGCCGCCAAAATGGGCAGCCTGAGTATTCGTTTCGGGTTGGGCTGGGCGAAATCCCACAGCTTCCACACCGGGCAGACGCCAACCATGAAGTACAACCGTCAGTTGATGCAGGCGATCATGTGGGGGCGGATCAATATTGCCGAAGTGGTAGGGGTGCAGGTGATCAGCCTGGATCAGGCGCCGCAAGGGTATGGCGAGTTTGATGCGGGGGTGCCGAAGAAATTCGTCATCGACCCGCACAAGCTGTTTAGCGCTGCGTGACGTTGAGAGCAACGCCCACCGATTAGAACTATGCCGGTCGAGGCCTTGGCGCCTCGCCGGTACATAGCCATCTGCTCGAGCAGAGTTAATAGAGCAGCAGGTGATGTTGGATCAGATTGAATATTCCAGTCGCTGGCTGATGGACGCATACTGGCCAACTAAAACAGGTTTCTCATATCGTCGCTTCTTATGTAGCTGTTTACTTCCCTGGGGAGCGTTCTTGACGTTTGGTTTACTCGAATAGGTCGTCGGGCTTTTGTCGCGAGCTGTATAAAATCCTTTTGCGTGATACCAAATTTTTTTAATGTTTCGGAGTTTGCTTGGTAAGTAGTTATATATCCACTGGCCAATGCTGGGTTGGTAGATGACCCGGTTGGCACTTGTGGTGATGAGCCGGTTGCAAGTGCCTGGGAGTGGCTTGGGCCGTCGAAGTTCTGTTGTTTGAACGGTATAAGGCGCTGCTCGGATGCGTTGCCACGGCTGGCGCCACCTATGTCCACGCCAGTGGTAGAAGGTCTTGGGCTTCTGGTGGTGTTAGGATTGGCGGCGGATGCGCCCACTTTTCCCGTGACGGAAGGTGTATTACTGTTTTTCTTTCCGAACATTGTCAAATGTACAGAACTGTTTTTTTTTGTTTTGCTGCCTGAAGAGAAAAGATTGGAAAAGAAATTTTTAACCCATTTGAACCCTTTAATGGAGCCATGCCCACTCGGATCGACTGCGTTGATCGGGTCTGCAAGGCAGTAGGCATAGGCATTCAATCCCCCATCATCGAACGGGCTCAGGCTATCGGGGGTGTGAAACCGCTGCAGTGCGGTATTGAAGGCTCGGTAGCCGTAGCCGAGAAGATAGATCGGTAGTAAATGCTCTCGCACTTGGCCATTAAAGGCGGATAGGGCCGCTGGTTGGTTTGGGGGCGCATGGCCAAAAGGAGAATAGGCGATAAGACTCAAGCCTTGTGTGTTCACGCGAACGAGCACCGAGGCGCTTGGGTCGGTGGCAAGAAGCACATGGGATTGCTGCTGAGTTGACATGTCGGTATCTCCAGAATCGGAGGTCCAGTTTCAACCGGTTTTTACGTGATGAGTACTAGCAGATCTGATAGGTGAGGGTGGGTGGTTGCACCTCGCTGTCCACAGGACTTTACCGCGCTTGGACAAATGCCCGAAACGGTTGGAGCGGGGTGAATGGAGGTCGTGGTGCAGCGTGTATGGAGATAAAGATGCTGGCCAGCGAACCGCGATTATTACCATCCCGACAACAGTCTTTCACATCCCCACAAACGACAATTTGTCGCAGCTGCGGGCATTTTTTGCTATGGTCGCAAAACTAACTATCTGGTTCATAGTTGCGGAGCGTGCCCCAAATCCGCTTCGGCGGTTTGTGGCGAGCGTTACCGTGGCTCCCCGTGTACACCTCTCAACGACCCGATGCGGTGAAAATTGTACGGGGCGTTGTCTGCACTGCCCTAAACATTCCCCACCCACGTTCATGCGTCAGTAGGATCATGCAACATGACTAAGTCTCACCCCACGGCAACCGCCGCCCGCTGGCCCCTGTGGCTCGCTGCGTTCGGCATGCTGGTATTTGGCCTCCCGTTCGCGGGTCTCGGTGGCTACCTCGCCTCTTTAGGCGGTAGCTGGTATTTCCTGCTGGCCGGCCTCGGCATGATCGTTTCGGCCGTGCTGTATGCCCGCAAACGTCTGCTTGGCGCCTGGCTGTTCGCCGCCGTCATGGTGCTGTCGGTGATCTGGGCGTTGATTGACGCCGGCCTGGTGTTCTGGCCACAGATCTCACGGCTGTTCGCGCTAGGCGTGCTCAGCCTCGTCGTCGCGCTGACCTACCCGACACTGCGCAAGGCCAATGGCCTGGCTGGCGGTCGTGGTGGCTATGCGCTGGCTGGCCTGCTGGCGATCGCGGTGGTCGCCGGGGGTTATGGCATGTTCATCCCGCACGCTTCGGTGGCGCCGAACGGCGAACTGCCGGGCCTGACCAAGGTCGACCCTGCCCACGCCCAGAAAAACTGGGAGCACTACGGTAACGATGAAGGTGGCAGCCGCTTCGCCGCGCTCGACCAGATCAACCGCAGCAACGTGGCCAAACTGGTGCCGGCCTGGACCTTCCACACCGGTGACGTCGCGATCAGCAACGGCAACGGTGCCGAAGACCAGATGACCCCGCTGCAAGTGGGCGACAAGGTGTTTATCTGCACCCCGCACAACAACATCATCGCGCTGGATGCCGACACCGGCAAACAGCTGTGGCAGCACAAGACCGACGCGAAATCGGCCGTGTGGCAGCGTTGCCGTGGCCTGGCGTACTTCGATGCCAGCGCAGCGATTGCCGCCCCGACTGACGGCAGCACGCCGGATGCACCGGTGGCCGTGCCCGCGGGTGCCAACTGCACCCGTCGCCTGCTGACCAACACCATCGACGCGCGTCTGATCGCGGTCGACGCCGACACCGGCGAGCTGTGCCAGGGCTTCGGCAACAATGGCCAGATCGACCTCAAAGCCGGCCTCGGCGACGTGCCTGATTCCTACTACCAGCTGTCCTCGGCGCCGTTGATGGCCGGCACCACGGTCGTGGTCGGCGGCCGCGTAGCGGATAACGTGCAGACCGACATGCCAGGCGGCGTGATCCGCGGTTTCGACGTCGTCACCGGTGCCATGCGCTGGGCGTTCGATCCAGGCAACCCTGCTGACAAGCAAGCACCTGCCGATGGCAAGACGTACGTGCGCAGCACCCCGAACAGCTGGGCGCCGATGTCCTACGATCCGCTGATGAACACCGTGTTCCTGCCGATGGGCAGCTCGTCGACCGACATCTATGGTGTTGAGCGGACCGACCTGAACCACAAATACGGCGCCTCCGTGGTTGCGTTGAACGCTACCACTGGTGACCAGAAGTGGGTCTATCAGACCGTTCACAACGACCTGTGGGACTTCGACCTGCCAATGCAGCCGACCCTCACCGACTTTGCCAAGCCTGACGGCACCAAGGTTCCGGCCGTGGTGATCGGCACCAAGGCCGGCCAGATCTACGTGCTGGATCGCAAGACCGGTCAGCCGTTGACCAAGGTAGAAGAAGTCCCGGTCAAGAAGTCCGACATCCCCGGCGAACCGTACTCGCCGACCCAGCCGAGATCGGTGGGCATGCCGCAGATCGGCGCGCAGACCCTGACCGAATCGGACATGTGGGGTGCCACGCCGTTCGACCAGATGCTGTGCCGTATCTCGTTCAAGCAAATGCGTTACGACGGCCTCTACACCGCGCCGGGTACCGACGTTTCGCTGAGCTTCCCGGGCTCCCTGGGCGGCATGAACTGGGGCAGTCTGTCGGTTGATCCGGTGCACGGTTTCATCTTCGTCAACGACATGCGTCTGGGCCTGTGGAGCCAGATGGTGCCGCAGCAGAAAGACGCCAAGGCCTCTTCCGGTGGCGAAGCGATCAACACCGGCATGGGCGCTGTACCGCTCAAGGGCACGCCATACGCCGTCAACAAGAACCGCTTCCTGTCGGTAGCCGGCATTCCGTGCCAGGCGCCACCGTTCGGTACGCTGAGCGCGATCGACATGAAGACCCAGAAAATCGCCTGGCAAGTACCGGTCGGTACCGTGCAGGACACCGGGCCGATGGGTATCAAGATGGGCTTGCAACTGCCGATCGGCATGCCGACCCTGGGTGGCACGCTGTCGACTCAAGGTGGCCTGGTGTTCATCGCCGGTACCCAAGACTACTACCTGCGCGCCTTCAACACTGCCAACGGTGAAGAAGCCTGGAAAGCCCGCCTGCCAGTGGGTAGCCAGGGCGGCCCGATGACCTTTGTTTCGCCCAAGACCGGCAAGCAATACGTGGTCATCACCGCCGGCGGTGCGCGTCAGTCGCCTGATCGGGGCGACTATGTGATCGCTTATGCGCTGCCTGACAGCAAGTAAGTAACCTGCGGTACTGAAAACCCGCTGTCGCCTGAAAGGGTGGCAGCGGGTTTTTTGTTGGGGGTGATTATTGGGGGGCTTGCGGGCGTGTTCGCGGGCAGAACCCGGTTCCACAACGACCACCGTACACCTGTGGCAGCGAGTTCTGCCCGCGAGGGGGGCATCAGCCGTTCACATAATTTTCGATACATTTGCACCATAATCAGCCTCTCCCCCTCCAACGGGGCGAATTCGACTTTTGCTGCAAGAGGCTGCCTTTCATGAATACCCCACGTTCCCTGTCCCTCGCCGTGCTGATGGCGCTGGCGTCCAGCTCGGCTTTCGCTTTCAACCTGAACGATGCCGTCAACGCCGCGTCGACCCTCCAAGGCAACAACAAAAGCGACGGCGCGGCAGTGGCGGCAGCTCCGCAGGCCGCGGGTTTGCTGAACACCCTGGGCACCCAGCTAAACGTCACCCCGCAGCAGGCGGTTGGCGGTACGGGCGCCATGCTCGGCCTGGCCAAGAACAAACTCAGCAGCGGCGATTATTCGCAGCTGACCAAACAGGTGCCTGGCCTGGATTCGCTGTCGGGCGCCAATGCCTTGGGTGGCTTGAACGGCCTGGGTGGGCTGCTGGGCTCGGGCGGCAGCAGCAGTGCCGCTGGCCTGGGCAGTGCGCTTGATAACGTGAAGTCCACGGCCGACATGAACAGCGCCTTTACCAAACTCGGCATGGACAGCGGCATGGTCGGCCAGTTTGCCCCGGTAATCCTGCAGTATCTGGGGCAACAGGGTGTCGGCGGGACAGTGCTCAAGAGCCTGGGCAGCATCTGGGGAACGGGCAGCTAGAAGTCTTGATTCCGCTCTGCAGCGAGGGGAGGGGCGCCGATAAATCGCACCTGTTACATCTATGTCTCTGGTGAGCCGTAATCGGCGGCAAGCCCCCTCACTGCAGGGGGGATGCGGGGCTCGCTGCGTTGCAGGGTGCGCAACTCAGCGGAAAGTCAGGCTGCTGATCCGCTGGTCTTTATCTGCCCACAACCCATTCACCCAACCCTGCACCTTCTCGCGAAACACCGGGTCGCTTTCATAGCATCCCTCGACCAGCCCCCGCTCGATCGGCAGCGCACGGATATCCACGATCACCTTGCTCACCGACCCGCACAGCAAATCCCAGAAGCCCGGAATCCGCCCATGCGGATACACCACCGTCACGTCCAGCACGGTATCGAGCTGTTCACCCATCGCTGTCAGCACGAAGGCCACGCCACCCGCCTTGGGCTTGAGCAAATACAGATAGGGCGATTGCTGTTCATCATGCTTGGCCTGGGTAAAGCGTGTGCCTTCAAGGTAATTGACGATGGTCACCGGCTGGCGCTTGAACAGCGCGCAAGCGGCCTTGGTGATTTTCAGGTCCTCGCCCTTGAGCTGCGGGTGCTTGTCGAGGAAGGCCTTGGTGTAGCGCTTCATGAAGGGGTAGTCCAGTGCCCACCAGGCCAGGCCCAGGAGTGGTACCCAGATCAGCTCTTTTTTCAGGAAGAACTTGAAGAACGGCGTGCGGCGATTGAAGGCCTGGATCAGCGCCGGGATGTCGACCCACGACTGATGGTTGCTGACTACCAGATAAGAGCGATCGATACGCAAGTGCTCGCCGCCGCGGATGTCCCATTGGGTGGGGGTGCACAGGCCGAAGATCAGCTTGTCGACCTCGGCCCAGGTTTCGGCGACCCACATGACCGCCCGCGACGCAAGGTCGCGCCAGCGGCCCCGCAGCACCAGTTTGATCACGGCGAAGATCAGCAGGGGGACAATCCAGAACAGCGTATTGAGGAGTAACAGCAGGCTGGCAGCCAGGCCAGTGAGCACGCGACGCATGGCAAACTCGGAGGTCGTTGTTTTGACCGGCAATGATAAGCAGGTCAGGGGCTTACGCCAATTCACCTGGTCGGCTTTAGCTAACTAAATTTTTACTTTTTATTAAAACGGCCACGGGCCATGCTTGCCGGAACCGCGAACCTCTTGGTGATGAGTGGTGTTATGCAGTTACTGCGTTTTGCCAGGCATGGAAGGCCGCGTGCGCCCATCGAGGAAATCCTTACGTGAAATCGGTTTTTGTCCTGCTGTCGTTGTTAGCATTGCCGGTCCTGGCCCTGGCCGCCGAAGACCCAGTGCTGTACGGCCGTTACGAGTACATCAAGTTGCCGGAGATCGGCGAGACGCTCAAAGCCAAGATGGACACCGGCGCGCTGACCTCATCGTTGTCGGCCAAGCACATCCAGCGCTTCGAGCGCGACGGTGAGCAATGGGTGAGTTTTCAGCTGAGCAGCGACAAGGACGACGTCAAGGTGTACGAGCACCGGCTGGCGCGCGTCGCCAAGGTCAAGAGCCGTATCGAAGAGGATGATGCCCGAGAGGTGGCCGACTCGGCCGAGCGCCCGGTGATCGAGCTGAGCATGTGCATCGGCGAGGACAGACAGACGGTCGAGGTCAGCCTGACCGACCGCAGCAACTTCACCTATCCGTTGCTGATCGGGGTCAAGGGGATGCGCGATTTCAACGCCGCGATCAACCCGATGCGGCGCTTTACGGCCGGGCAGCCGGACTGTTCCTGACGGCCGCTGCGCCGCTGACCGCTTCCCCTGCGGTTCACCGGCAGACCATCTGGGTTTGGGCCAGCAGTACCGGCCTCTTCGCGGGCAAGCCTTGCTCCCACAGGCGTACGGTTCTGCAACATCTTGCGAAGAGGCCGGTCGCCTGGATGCAATTTCCACAGCCCGGCGCAAAACTGCTCGGCATCGGCCGCCTAGTGCTTGTGGGGCGGCATCTGCCCGCGTCGCGCCAATAGCCCGCGCAGCCCCAGCCACGCCGGCAGCCCCAGCCCCACCCAGCTCAGCGTGTCCCACAGGCCATCGCCCAGCAGCGCCGCGAACAGCCCCGCTGCGCTCAGCAGCCCTATCAGTACCGGCACCTTGAACACCGGCCAGAGCCTGGGCGTGCGCTTGCTCATGACGCCACCTCGAGTTGCTTCGCCGCCCGGCGCCGCACCCACCACAAGTACACGCCGCTGCCGAGGATGATGATCGTCAGGCCATCGAGCAGCGCCCACAGCACTTGCATCGGCAGCCCGCCGTAATCGCCGAAGTGCAGCGGCTGCGACAGCCCCATGGCATCCATGTACCAGGGCCGCTCGGCCACCGCAGTGACCTGCAAGGTGCGTGCGTCGATCAGCACCGGGGTGAGCAGGTGCGAGGTCAGGTGCGTGGCGCCTTTGAGGAACACCGCATAGTGATGCTCACTGGAAAACCGCGTGCCGGGGAAGGCGATGAAATCGGCGGTCATGCCCGGCGCGGCCTGTTCAGCGATGTCGAGCAGTCGCGTGGCTGGCGCGCGCTGCACCAGCGGCGGCACATCGCGGTAGGGCGCGACCATGGCGCTGAGGCTATCGTTGCGCCAGGCGGCGATCAGCAGATCGGCGCAGGCGCTGATCACGCCGGTCACGCCCACCACCAGTGCCCAGGTCAGGGTGACGATGCCCAGCAGGTTGTGCAGGTCGAGCCAGCGCACCCGGCGCGACTTGTGCGGGCGCACGGTGCCGAACGCCAAACGCCGCATGAAGGGCGCATAGAGCACCACCCCGGAGACGATTGCCAGCACGAACAGCACGCCCATGAATGCCAGCAGCAACTTGCCCGGCAGCCCCGCGTACATGTCCACGTGCAGGCGCAGCATGACCATCATGAAGCCGCCGTTGGCCGAGGGCATCTCCAGCGCCTGACCGGTGCGCGCGTCGAGCATGAAGGTGTGGGACGAATTGGGCTCGGTGTCGGCCGTGGCGGCGGTAATCGCGAACACGCCTTCAGGGGCGTCCTCCTCCCAGCCGAAATACTGCACCACTTCGCCCGGGCGATGGCGCTCGGCGGCCTCGACCAGTTGCTGCAGATCCAGGTGCGGGGTGCCGGCGGGCAGCGTGGCGAAAGTTGGCTCGTTACCCAGCAGATGGTCGATCTGATGATGGAAGATCAACGGCAGGCCGGTGACCGCCAGCAGCAAGAGGAAGAGGGTGCAGATCAGGCTGGACCAGGTGTGGATGAAGGACCAGCGACGGATTGTTTTACTGTTCATTTCACGGGCGTCCAGAAAGACAAAAGCCGCCCCGAAGGACGGCTGGTGA